>JAYVDT010000338.1:0-4637 GCA_043749265.1 Rhodanobacteraceae bacterium
ACCGTCGGAGCAATCTCGCAGGACCTTGACCTGTTCCGAATGCCGGTTGAGTTGCGCATCGAGACCGACGGTAAAACGGAGACTCGCCGCGTGGACGTATCGGGAACCGACTCGACATATTCTGTCGAAACATTTGGTCGGCCGCGTCGCATAACCATCGACCCACAGGGGTGGTTGCTGAAGACGACTCCCGATCTCGCCGTGCGTGTGAGCGTTCTGCGTGGGCAACAACTCGTCGCCCAGGGTGACCTGACCGGAGCGCTTGTCGAGTACCAAAAAGCGCTCGACACCAACAAAAATAGCGCGCTGGCCAACTATCGCATCGGTGAGATCTTCTTCCAGCAACGTAACTTCCAGTCTGCCGCGAACAGCTTCCGCGACGCGTTGCGAGGCGATGGAGACCCCCGCTGGGTAGAGGTCTGGTCTCACATTGAACTGGGCAGAATCTTCGATGTGACGGGACAGCGCGAGCGAGCGGTCAATGAATACCGGCTCGCCGTGCAGACCAACGACAACACCCAGGGAGCGGTGAACGAGGCGCGCAACTTGATGGCACACCCATACACTCGCGACCAGGCTGGCAGCTAACAACCTATCGCGGGTTTATCAGAAGATTGGTAATCCAGATGACAGCGGCACCCGCGCACACGCCCAGCACAGGATAGGTTCGGCGCTCGGCCCGCAACTGGGGCAGGAAATCGCTGGTCGCCATTTGCAGGAAGAAGCCGGCGGCAAGCGCGAGCAACATGGCCGCGTGCCTCGACGACATGAGCCACCAGACCGTCAGCAGGCCACCGAGAAACGGGGCGATGGCGTCTACGATCAGAAAGACATAATCGGATAAGCCCGCTTTTTCGCCGGCTGTGGTCAGGATGACAGTATTCATTCCGTCGCCGAAGTCATGTGCTGCAATACCGGTGGCGACCGCATAACCAGCGGCATGAGAGGCCGTAAACGCTGCTCCGATCGCCATGCCATCGCGAAAGCTATGAAAGATCATCATCGCGCCGGCGATGCGTCCGGTCGCCTTTCGAGCACCATCACGCGCTCCGCGTTTGCGGGCCCATGCGTCCAAACCACCTTCAATCACCGAGAACACCAGAAAGAAGAGCAGCGTTAAGCCGAGTATCTGCTCGACGTGCAATCCCATCCCAGCGCCGATTGAAATAGCCTCTGGCAAGAGGTCTAAAAAGGCCGCGCCAAGCAACAATCCCGCCCCAACGGCGATCAGCGCAGGTCGATACCGGTCCAGACGGATAGCCGCAAACCCGCCTGCCAACGTGGCGACGACTGGGATTGACAACATCAGTACGGGTATCTGGAGCAAGCGCCGACCTCTTTCTTGATAATACACTCGCAATAATCGACTGGCGTCGACCTGCCACTGGCATGCTACGCTTCCCCTCGAGGGTCCTTCGATGCTTAACCGACGCACCTTCATCACGTTCTCGACTCTCTCGATGCTACGTCCATCTCTGTTGTTGAGCCAGAGCACCCGCGTGAACCTCGCCGAGATCGATCGAGTCCGCATCCTGACCACTGCTCACAAGGCGTTGGAGCAGGCCCCGGCGCCGAACGGCGACCTCACCTCCGCAGCATTTCTTGCCTTCACACTCAACATTCCGGCGTTGGCGGCCGCGGCAATGGTGGATCCGGAGAACGTGTCACGGTATGCAGCCCACGCCTCTGCTCACCTTGAGGCCTGGTTCCTGAATCCCGCCACCCGCCCGACGCTGACTTTGGGCAGCGATTCCTACGAGCCGCTGATCGATCTGGCGCCGTATGCTGAAATTGCGGTAGCGCTACCCTTCCTATCGCTGGAACCGGCGTTCCTGGTGCGACTAAAGGCCTCGTTTGGACGGTTTCTCACGTTTCTAACGGAAGACCGGACCGCGTTGCTCGCACGTGATTCCAAGAGCCACCATGCCAGCGCGTGGCTGTTACAGGTTGCGGCTTTCGCTCGCCTCACGTCCAATGACGCGCTTTTGACTGAGTCGAGGCACCGTTTCAAAACCTCCACTATCCGGGCCCAGATCAACGCGGACGGTGCCTTTCCGCACGAACTGACGACAGAGAATCCCTACCGAAACTCCCTGTTCAATCTCGATCTGCTCGCCGGTGTTTGTGTGCTGCTCTCAACGCGCTTCGAGAGTCTTTGGGATTACGAACTTCAGGATGGCCCCGGCATGCGTGCGGCTATCGCATTTCACGCCCGTTATATCCGCAGTCGCAGCACCTGGCCCTACCGCGCGGACGCAGCGCACTTCAGCCAGTTGCCCGGCCGGCGCCCGGCGCTGCTGTTTGCCGCAAGGGCCTACTCCCAACCGGACTATGTGGCGCTTTGGAAGACGCTGGACCCCGACCCAACGGACTCCGCAATTCTCCGGGCCTTTCCGATCCGCCAGCCAATCCTCTGGCAGAACCAAGCCAGGCTTTGACGCTGCTACTCGCCGCGGAACTTCTTCACAATGGCGAGATATTTGCGTGCGCTTTCGGTTACGGCCTCGGGTCTTCCTTCGGCCATGGCCCTGGCGTCTACCAGGTCTGCGCCGACTCCAAGTGCGAAGGCGCCGGCCTTCAGAAAATCCTCTGCGTTGGCAAATGAGACTCCGCCAGTCGGGATCAGTTCCACCTGCGGGAGAGGCGCTTTGATGCTCTTCAGGTAAGAGGCTCCGCCCATCGAATTTGCCGGAAATACCTTGACGACGTCCGCGCCGGCTTGCCACGCAGTGACGATCTCCGTGGGGGTGAGCGCGCCCGGTAGCACCGCGACCGAGTAGCGGTGGCACATTTCAACTGTCTTGACATTCAACGCCGGTGAGACCACAAACTGAGCGCCCTCCAGGATGCACATACGAGCCGTCTCCGGATCAAGCACGGTGCCTGCGCCGATCAGAATGTCCGGCCGGGTCTCAGCCAGTTTGCGCATTACCTGCATTGCCCCTGGGACAGTCATCGTAATTTCGAGCACCGTAACGCCGCCAGCAGCGATAGCCGCCGCGAGCGCGAGTGCCTGATCGATCGACTCCGCGCGCAAGACCGGGACCAACCCGATTGCCTTCAAATCCGCTAAAACTTTTGCCTTATCCATCTTGTCCCCTTATCTCTGTACTCCGGCTCCGGAATCGGCCATCAGCCTGTCGACTTCAGCCAGAGCTAAGATAGAACCGTCTTGAGGTGTGCCCATCACGAGTGCTCCGTGGGCTACACCATAGTCAAGTGCCCCTGCAAACCTTTGCCCTGCAGCAAGCCGCAGATGAGCCCCGCCGCGAAGGAATCGCCGCCGCCAACGCGGTCGAAGATTTATTGGTCGGCCTTTGCTTATGGTGAAGGCGTGGTCTTATCCTCCAAAAACTACCTGCACATGGAGGTAATTGCAGTCGAAGCTGACGACTACCCCATGCTTCTTGGCGGATTTCATCGCTTCGCAAGTCACTGCCGGCGAACGCATGTGCGAATGCGGAGGCAGCCCGAAGTTCCGGTTGG
Organism: Rhodanobacteraceae bacterium; assembly: GCA_043749265.1. Taxonomy (GTDB): domain Bacteria; phylum Acidobacteriota; class Terriglobia; order Terriglobales; family Acidobacteriaceae; genus Edaphobacter. The sequence continues at coordinate 3,487 of JAYVDT010000338.1, forward strand.
GTTTCTAGTTTCAAGGGCAGCCCGGTCGGCATCGCATTGAACATGCCTTCCGGCAGGAACGTCTCCCGCTTCTCTGACGTCGTCATCCGCGAGTAACGCACGCGGTCCGCCATCTGCAAAAGCTTCATGTCTCTGTCCCTCTGGCCTCTATCCTACTTGGCGGCCGGCGCCTTCCAGTTTGAATCTTCGAACTTCACGACGCAGTAGACGAACGTCTTGCCGGCGGGCACGGTCGTCTGATGCGGCGTGCTGGTCGAAATATGAAGCACGTCGCCCTTGTGTATCGTGTGCGACTAGCCACCTTCAACGCTCGTCCCGCGCTGCTCGGCCACGGCAGAGTCCTTCGGGTTGACCAACTGCCGCCGGTGAAGACGACTACTTCCCCATCAACAGCCACGAAGATGTCATTCCAGCGCCGGTGCAGTTCGCCCCCGTCGCTCGCACCGTGCTAGCGGTAGATGGCGGCTGGTGGATGCATGGACCGAATCCACTCCTCCCCGGTCATAGACTGCATCAAACTGAGTCAGGAGACTTCCATGCCCCAGAGTAATCACGATCGTATCGCTGAACTGCACAATCTTGCCGCACATGCCCATGAAAAAGCTGCCACCTCACACTCCCAGGAAGATCACCTCACGGCTCACGAATTAACCAGGCAAGCCCTCGAGCACTCTCGCGAAGCGCACGAGCACTCCGAGAAGTTGGTGAAGGAGTTGCAGGACAAGAAGGCTTGATCGGGGCGAGACGCGGTAGCATCGAAGACGCATGCGACGCGTCTCTCGCCTCGGCCTTTGCCGCAATCGAACGCTGGGAAGCGCAACGCACCAGATCTCCCGCGCTTTCGAGCGTGAAACGACATATCTCAGGTCTTCATTGCGATTGACCCATCCCATCTGGCGAGCCCGGCAGATCTGTACCACATCGCGGCCGGCATCCTTGCGAGGCTTTCAGCAAGCGACTCCGATCGGCCCTTAAAACCCGTCCGCTATCCCGGTGAACATACGCTTCGTCTTCTTCGTGAAAATCTCGAAAAGGGCTTTCCAGTCGACAAATCATTCTGTCAACAGCTTCTGGATCAAACCTGCTGAGATGCCTCTATGAAACTCTGCGGCGCCGAGGATGACGTAGACTCGAGGAATGGGCCTCCTTGT
>JAYVDT010000339.1:0-14247 GCA_043749265.1 Rhodanobacteraceae bacterium
GTATGGGGCATGCCGGGGCGCGTCGCGGAGGCGGGCCTTGCGAGTGCTTCTTTGCCTTTGAATTGCATTGCGGAGGCTTTGATTCAGCGGGTTGCTATGGGACGGTTTGCGGATTGCACTGAGAGTCTGCCGCGTTCGTCCACGAAGTCAGAGCGATCGGAGATACCCTGTGGCGTGCTCTGAAGCGGACTATTCCTACTTGCGAGAGCTGGTTCTCTCGCAATCTGCGAACCTGATTGACCCATCGCGCAATGCACTTTTCGAAACGCGGCTTGCGCCTGTAGCGCGGCTTTTGGGAGCCGCGAATCTGGAAGGGCTGGTAAGCATCCTGCGACTTGATTGTCCGGAGCACCTGCAGCGCACAGTTGCCGAGGCAATGACGATCAACGAGACGAGCTTCTTCCGCGACGTGAAGCCCTTCGAAGCGTTGCGGACCGATGTGATTCCAAAGCTGATTGAGACCAAACAGCACGAGCGCCGTTTGCGGATCTGGAGCGCGGCCAGTTCCACCGGGCAGGAGACTTATAGCGTCGCCATGCTGCTGACGGAGCACTTTCCGGAGTTGAAGCGCTGGGATGTAAAAGTTATTGGAACGGATATTTCGCGATCGGTTATCGAATATGCCTGCAAGGCTCGTTACCGCCAGATGGAGGTGAACCGTGGGCTTCCGGCCCGGATGCTCGTCAAATACTTTACGCAGCATGGGGATGAATGGGAGGTTTGCCCAAAAGTAAGAAGTATGTGTGAATTTCGCAGTGCGAATCTCTGCGCTCCGTTGCCGCTGTTGCCTGTCTTCGACCTTGTGCTGTTGCGGAACGTGCTTCTTTATTTCCCGCAGCAGGATCGCAGTTGTGTCTTCAGCGATGTCTATCGGCGGCTTTCGAACAAAGGTGCGCTCCTGCTGGGCAACGCCGAGCAGGCTGAGGATTCAACGAATCTGTTTGCTGCCGAGTTCGCTGCTGACTCCTACTTCTACCGGCCGGTTGCGAGATACTGACGACCTGGGGTTTGATGGCGCTTCACCGGGTATCATTCCCGTGGTCTCGAAGGCTGCTCGAATGCATCGAAACCCGGTATGCTGACAGTCAGAAGGTATGATGGCGCGGGTGAAGACGAAGAAGACTGAGGAGACAGTTGAGACGGCGGCCGAGGCTGCGCTTTCGCTCTTTCACCCAATCACAGCGCGGTGGTTTCGCGAAGTCTTTGACGGTCCCACAGCTCCTCAGATTGAAGGCTGGCCTGCAATTTCCCGCGGAGAGTCCACGTTGATCCTGGCCCCGACCGGCACGGGCAAGACGCTCACAGCCTTCCTCTGGTGCCTGGACAAGTTGATGCTTCAGACGCCGCCAAACGGAATGGAACGCGGTTGCAGGGTCGTCTATCTATCGCCGCTTAAAGCGCTGGCTGCCGACGTGGAGCGAAACCTGCGATCGCCATTGGCAGGAATCGCGAATTTTGCAAAGCGCGAAGGTGTTGCGGTGCGGATGCCCGAGATCAGCGTGCGCACGGGCGACACGTCGCCCAAGGATCGCGCGAGATTCAACCGGCACCCTGGCGACATTCTGATCACTACGCCCGAGTCGCTTTACCTCATGCTGACGAGCGCGGCGGGGGAGCAGTTACGCACCGTTGAGACGGTAATTGTGGATGAGATTCATGCACTCGTTCCGAGCAAGCGCGGCGCACACATGGCACTGTCGTTAGAGCGATTGGAGGCGCTGGTTGCCATGTCGCGGCCAGGTGCCAAGCTGCAAAGGATCGGATTGAGCGCCACTCAGAGGCCGCTTGAGGAGGTCGCAAGATTCCTCGGCGGGGCAGAGACGAATGGCGTGAGCGCATCGAGAACGGTTGATAAATCTGCAGCGCTGTTGCCGGTCTCCGATGCATTACTGGAGGCCAACATTGAAGGCGAAGTCCCGACCGCTTTGATGGATGTGGCCCGTGATGAAGCTGAGACCTCGACAGGCGGACCCCGGTTCAGACCTGTGACGATCATCAACGCGGGTGCGCGCAAGGTTCTGGATCTTCGGGTCGAAGTGCCTGTCGAAGATATGGCCAAGCTGGGCGAGATTCAGGACATTCCCAGCGGTCCAGCAAGTCAAGGGCCTAAGCGAACTTCGATTTGGCAAAGTATTCATCCGCGTTTGTTGGAGATCGTTCGCGAGCGGACTTCGACGCTTATTTTTGTAAATGCGAGGCGTGTCGCGGAGCGGCTTGCCGGTGCGCTTAACGATCTCGCGGGCGAACCGATTGCGCGCGCACACCATGGTTCGCTGGCCGCGGCTCAGCGTTCAGAGATTGAAGAGCTGCTGAAGGCTGGACGTATCAGGGCTCTCGTATGTACGTCATCGTTGGAACTTGGCATTGACATGGGCGCGATTGACCTCGTCATCCAGATTGAAGCGCCGCCTTCCGTCGCCAGCGGGATGCAACGCATTGGTCGCGCAGGCCACCAGGTGGGAATGCCTTCGAACGGCATTATCTTTCCCAAGTATAGGGCTGACCTAATTGCATGCGCGGCGGTGACTCGTGCAATGCATGAGGGCCACGTGGAGTCGACGCGCTTCTTGCGGAATCCTCTGGATGTGCTGGCGCAGCAGATGGTCGCGGTGATTGCGCATCCGCCTGCGGCGACCCAGGAGAAGACGAACAAGCCTGACGAAGAAGATGCGGGTGGCATTTCGTATGTGGCGTTGCTGAACCTGATCCGCAGTACGGCAAATTATGCGGGATTGAGTCAAGGCGTATTTGATGGTGTGTTGGATATGCTCTCGGGGCGTTACCCCAGCGACGAGTTTGCGGAGTTGCGACCACGTATCACCTGGGATCGTCAAAGCAATTGGCTCACTCCGCGTCAGGGTGTAAAGAAGATCGCGATTCTCAATGGAGGGACAATTCCGGATCGTGGCTTGTATGGCGTCTTCCTTGCCGGTACAGGGGGCAAACCGGTACGCGTTGGAGAGCTGGATGAAGAGATGGTCTTCGAGCAGAGGACTGGCGATACATTCATTCTCGGCGCGTCAACCTGGCGTGTGGAAGAGATTACTCATGACCGCGTATTGGTCTCGCCAGCGCCGGGTGAACCCGGTAAGATGCCGTTCTGGCATGGGGACCAGGCGGGACGCCCGCTTGAGTTTGGACGTCGCATTGGTGCGCTGGTGCGGACGTTGCGAGAGATGCCTCGCAACGTGGCCCTGACCACGCTTACCGGTGAACACGATCTTGACCCACAAGCCGCAGAGAATGTGATGCGATATCTCGCCGATCAGGAGATCGCCAGTACGGTCGTTCCGGACGATCGGAATATTGTGGTTGAGCGTGTTCGAGATGAGCTTGGCGACTGGCGCGTATGCTGCCTTACGCCGTTCGGTTCAAAGATCCATGCACCCTGGGCGATGGCCGTGACGGCTCGCATTCGCGCCAATGGCGGGCCTGAAGTTGAAACCATGTGGAGCGAAGACGGCTTTGTCCTGCGTTTTCCTGAGAGCGATGAACCGCCAACTGTCGACCATCTTCTTCTGGAGCCAGAGGAGGCGGCTGAATTGGTTCTGCGACAGCTTGGATCGACTGCATTGTTCGCTGCGAAGTTCCGTGAGAGTGCCTCACGTGCCCTGTTGCTGCCACGACGACGTGCGGATGGACGCACTCCGCTGTGGCAGCAACGCAAGCGTGCATATGACCTGCTGAATGTCGCCAGCCGTTATGCCGGCTTTCCGATTCTGCTGGAGGCGTACCGCGAGTGTCTGCGCGACGTGTTCGATATGCCGGCGCTGATGGAGATTTTGCGTTCGATTGGAAATCGCTCGCTGCGTGTCCATACCGTTGATTCAAGGACCCCGTCGCCTTTCGCATCTGCGCTGCTATTCAGCTACGTCGCAAATTACATCTATGATGGCGACGCTCCGCTGGCCGAGCGACGGGCACAGGCATTATCGATCGACCAGGACCAGCTACTGGAGTTGATGGGCGATGCCGACCTTCGCGAACTGCTCGATCCTGGGGCGATTGAAGAAACCGAAGAGCAGGTGCAATGTCTTGCGGAGACGTACAGGGCACGCTCAATGGATGGCGTTCACGATCTGCTGCTGAAGCTTGGCGACCTCCGCCGTGATGAACTTTTGGCACGTTGCGTGTCGCCCGAGATTGCGATCACGGCAGAGCGTTTACGAAAATCAATGCGCGTGCTGGAAGTAAGCGTCGCGGGCGAGAAGAGGCTGATTGCGGTAGAAGACGCAGGACGTTATCGAGATGCATTGGGCGTGCCCTTGCCTCCCGGTCTGCCATCTGCGTTCCAGGTAGTTGTGCCGGATGCGGTGCTGGACTTGATGCGCCGTTACGGCCGTACGCACGGGCCGTTTACAACCGCGGAGGCCGCCAAACGGTTTGGCCTTGCTCTTGAAAGCGCGGAGGCGGTCTTGAATCGGCTGGTGCAGAGCGGGCGTGTCGTTGAAGGTGGCTTCAGGCCGGGGGGCGTGCATCGCGAGTGGTGCGATCACGAGGTACTGCGGACGATTCGCAGGAAGTCGCTGGCGAAGTTGCGCAAGGAGATTGAGCCGGTCGAACAGGCGACGCTTGCACGACTATTTACGCGTTGGCAGGGAGTGGTGCAGCCGCGACGTGGGCTCGATGCGCTGCTTGATGTGATCGAGAACCTGCAAAGTGCGCCGATCCCCGCGTCGATGCTGGAAACGGAAGTCTTGCCTGCGCGATTATTGGGGTATAAGACGGCAGACCTCGACACACTTATTGCTGCCGGTGAAGTGGTGTGGTGCGGTCTTGAAGCGATCGGAGAGAAGGACGGTCGCGTTGCTCTTTATCTTGCGGAGAAGCTGCCGCTGCTGTGGCCTGTCATTCGCCCTGCGGAGCCGGAGCGTGGTCCTACGTCGGATCGTGAGGATGCGATTCTGGCTTATCTCCGCGCGAATGGGGCCTCGTTTTTTCAGCAGTTGCATGATGGAACGGGCGGCGGCTACCCGGGAGAGACGCTTGACTCCATCTGGAATCTTGTCTGGCGTGGGCTGCTTACCAACGATGCCTTGCATGCTCTCCGCGCCTATTGCGAGCGGACATCCAGCAATACGCGCAATGCGAAGCCACAACGACGCGCCCACCCGCAGACGGGTTTCCGGTCGCGCAGAACTACGCCGCCCACGGCCCAGGGAAGGTGGTCGCTGCAGTCGGTGGCGTTCGAGGAAGGGCGCTCCGGCACTGAATGGAGCCATGCCATCGCACAGCAGTTGTTAGCGCGTTACGGCGTTGTCTTCCGGGAGACAGCGCACGCGGAAGGACTGCCAGGTGGCTTCTCCGCAGTCTACGACGTAATGAAGGCACTGGAAGAAAGCGGTCGGGTACGCCGTGGATATTTCGCCGCTGACCTGGGTGCAACGCAGTTCGCAATGCCGGCTGCAGTGGATCTGTTGCGCTCGCTGCGGGCGCGACGTGACGGCGACAAGAGCGAGATGCTGATGCTGGCCGCGACCGATCCGGCAAACCCGTATGGCTCGTTGTTGAAGTGGCCTTCGGGCGGAGATGCGGGCTCGTCCTTGACACGCAGCGTGGGCGCTAGGGTGATCCTGTGCGATGGAGAGCTACTGGCATACCTGCGTCGCGGCAATCCAAACGTGCAGGCTTTTCTGCCGGAGGAAGAACCCGCGCGCTCGCAGGCCGGCAAGGCGCTTGCAGAGTTTCTGGTGCTGCGTGCGCAGATGGCAGGCGGCATGTTGGTAACCGGCGTAAATGGCATCTCCGTCCACGAGCACTGGATGGCGCGGGTTCTGCTTGATGCCGGCTTTGTCGCGGCTCCCATGGGTTTCAACGTCAGGCGGCTCCTGGCGAGTCTGCCCGCTGCTGCACCTGCATAGAGAAGGGCTAGAATTGTGTAGCTGCGGGCCCGGAGGAAGTGTTGCGACGCATTGGTCTGTTTTTATTTTTCCTGTTTACGGTAGTAGCGACTGCTCAGTCCTCTAAAGTAATTGACGGCTCGAGAGCGCGAAAAAACCTCATCAAGAGCCCCGCCCCGGTGTATCCGGAGACCGCACGTGCGGCAAAGACACAGGGCGATGTCGTCCTGCAGGTGCAGGTTGGCGAAGACGGCCGCGTCTCATCGGCGCGGGTTCTAAGTGGTCCCGCCATGTTGCGCTCCGCTGCCATCGATGCCGTCGCGCAGTGGCAGTTCAAGCCGTTTCTTCAAAATGGCGTGGCCGTTCCGGTCAAGGTCAGGCTAAATGTTCCGTTCGTCGCAGATGCTGTGGCGTCGTCTCCAAGGACTGCATCCGTCCCGGCGGTGAAGGCTGAGGCACCGGTTGAGGATGCCGACCAGAAGATCGCTGCAACCTTCTTCACTCTGTCTGACAAGTGTCACACGCTCGTCGGGGCACGGGCCTCTACTGTAGAGCAGGCCAAGGCCTGTAAAGATGCTGCGCTCGAAGCCGACAAGTTTGCTCCGGACAGCCGCTACATTGAGCGGCGCAACGCCTACGTCTATTGCGCGACAGCGTTGATGCGCAATCAAGAACTGGATGAAGCTGTCGTCTATGGCAGCAAGGCCGTCAGTGTCGTTGAGCAGGGACATGACGTTGGCTCCGGTTCAAGCGCCGCCTACGCCGTTCGTGGCCAGGCAGAGGCATTCAACCGCGACTTTTCGAAGGCAGACGTTAATCTAACTAAGGCCGAAGAGTTTGAGCGTTCTGCCCTGACTACACCCGCCGGTCAGGAACTTATCGCAAGCTACAAAGCTGCGCTGCGCTCGCTGTTGAGCTTTCATGCCGATGTCCTGAACGCCATGGGCAAGCAGGCCGAAGCGGCGGCTCATCTGAAGCAGGCGGATGCGCTTCAGCCATAACAAACATTGAGAGAGAAAGAAGGACTGCGATGCCGGAAGGCGACACAATCTATCGGAGTGCGCGTGCCATGCAGCGTGCGATTGGCGGCAAGGCCTGCACCGGCTTCGAGACCGGCCTTGCGCCCCTTGCTCGCGTCAACGATGACACTCCGCTTACCGGCCGCATGATCGAGAAGGTCGAAGCCCGTGGCAAGTGGCTGCTGGTGTACTTCTCAGGTGATCTAATCCTGGTCACTCACATGCTGATGAGCGGTAGTTGGCACCTATACAAAACCGGCGAGAAATGGTGGATGGGCAAGGATCGAATGCGTGCGGTCATTCGCACGGCAGACTGGCAGGCCATCGCATTCAACGTGCCGGTGGCGGAGTTCCACACGGCACGCTCGCTCGAACGCTACAGCCAGATTCCTAAGCTCGGGATCGATCTGCTTTCTGATGAATTCACCGTCGAAAAAGGTGTGACCAAGCTGAAGGCTTACGGTGCTGAGTATCCGGCCGCCGAGGTCGCCGTCGTGCTTTTGAATCAGCGAGTGCTCGCCGGTCTCGGTAATGTTTACAAGAGCGAAGTCGCCTTTGCTGCCGCGGTAAATCCGTTTCGCGCGATGTCCACCATCACCGATAAAGAATTGGAAGTAATGGCGGAGGTCTCGCAGAAGTGGCTCAAGGTCAATGTGCTGGATGGCGCGGGAGACGGTATTGTCACGTATTCCGGCAATCGTCGCACAACCGGTGCAAGCGACCGGGCTGAACGCCTGTGGGTCTACGGGCGGCAAGGCGAGGAGTGTCGTCGCTGCGGCGCAATCATACAGATGCGTAAGCAGGGGGAACAGGCTCGCTCCACTTATTGGTGCCCATCCTGTCAGCCGTGGATTGCGGCGACGGGGCAGACGGTCGAAGCGCCCGCAGGCCGCATGGTCAAGCTTGCAGGTCCAAGGCGCAAGAGCGGTTGCTAGGGATCAGAAGGCGGCGAAGGGCCAAATTTCCGGGTATGCTGGCTGGGACCGGATGTAGACTGATTTCACCGCGCCAGGAGATTCGATGAAGTATTTGTGGATGGTTATCTGCGGGGCGCTGCTTGTAAGTGGAGTGACTGCAGTTTGCGCACAGGCGGGTGGCATGGTGGCTGTCGTCAACCAGGTTGAGCACAACGTGTCGCTGGTGGATGTGGGGGCTGGCAAGATCGTTGCGACCGTGTCCGTTGGGGTGAATGGGCACGAGATCGCAATGTCTCCTGCGGGCGACAAGCTTTATGTGCCGATCTATAGCAATGTCGGAGTGGGCAAGCCGGGGATGGCTGGGCACACGATTGAGGTCATCGATGCCAGGTCCTGGAAGCTCGAGCCAGCTATCGAACTTGGCCGGAAGCTGCGACCCCATAAGGATATCTTTGGCCCGGATGGCATGCTCTACGTGACCGGTGAGCTTGCAAACGCGATTGAAATCGTCGACGTGAAGCAGGGAAAGATCGTAGGCGAGGTTCCTACAGGCCAACCAGAGACGCACCTCTTCGCGATCTCCGCTGACGGTAGGCGTGCCTATACCGCGAACGTTGGCGCAGGCTCGGTGAGCGTGTTGGACATCGCGAATCGGAAGGTCGTGAAGGTAATTCCGTTATCTAAAAAGGTGCAGCGCATGGCGCTTTCGAATGACGGACACTGGGCCTTCACTTCAGATTGGGAGCAGCCTCGCATCGCTGTCATCGATACCACGTCAAACTCCCTGAGCCGTTGGGTGCCGACCGGGGCAATCCCCTTCGTGACCCAGCCGACCCCCGATGGAAAGAGCCTGCTGGTGGGTGAAACAACTACCGATGGCAAGGGTCTTCTGGAGGTCATCGACATGGCCACGTGGAAGGTGACACATCAGTTGCCGACGGAAGATCGACCCAACCTTTTCATGGTCCATGATGGGCTGGTCTACATGGATTTTCTTGAAACGGGTGAGGTGAAGGTGCTCGACCCAAAAAACATGTCTTTCGTCCGCGAGTTCAAACTTACACGTGGCACGGATGGCATGGCCTGGGTACGCGACGCGCGTTGAAGCCCCTTCCAAACCGCATGATGAGGGCGTCAGCTTCCGGCGATATTTGCCACAAGTATCAGGTCGATCGCCACATCCTTCCCCACTCGCAGCACCAGGATACTTGGGTCTTTCAGGCCCCACTTGACATAGGGAATGGTGAACGATCCGACAGCTCGGCAACGGCTTCCGTCCACATGCACTTTCATTGGGACCGTGATCTCATGCAGTGTCCCCATTAGCGTGAAAACGCCGACCACTGTGATCTCAGAATTCCCCGTCAGGTTCAGGGTGCCCGAATAGCGCTGTGGATCGAACGTGACCATGGTGAATTTGCTCGCCTTCAATTCATCATCGGTCATCTTCCGGTCGCGAGTCCCATTACCGCTCTGCCCGCTGGCCGCGTCGACTGCGATTCGTCCGCTCATCGTTCCGTCTTTGCGGTCGAAAACAATGCTTCCGTCCTGCATGTGAAAGGTGCCGTGAACTGCATGGAGTGGATCGCTCAGATTGAAATGAATCTCCGACGAAGCCGAATCCATGTGCAAGGTCTGTTTCTGTGACAGTGCAGTTCCACAAGCGATAAGAAGTACGAAAGCGATCAGAAATCTGCGGCCCATGATGCTTATCCTCTTAGTCACTCGACAAAGCCTTCCTCAGTTGACGCTTAGGAACTTGATTCGCTGCAGGAGACTGCACAAATATTGCTGACGTCGCTTCAGCAAATTGGTGTAGCGATTCAAGCAATCCGACTGGTGTTCAGAAAACAGCGGTGGAGAAGGGCATTGAGAAAAGTGGCCCGAGGTCGTTACTCTCAGGCCACTTTTACTTTTCATCAACTGGTTGTGCCGTTCACATCTAGATTGAAAGATTCAACACACGGTTGAGACGTTGAACGAAGAGCGCGGGATCCGACAGGGGAACTCCCTCCATCAACAGTGCCTGGTCGTAGAGCATCCATGCTGCATCCTGGGCGATCGCGTCGTCAGGACGTGCCAGAAGTTTCTTCACGATCTCGTGATCAGGATTGATCTCAAGCGTAGGTCTGGGTGCCGGAATATCTTTTTGACCCATGGCACGCAGCATTTGCTGCATTTGCATGGAAGGCTCCTCTTCGTCGGACACGATGCAGGACGGGCTGTCGGCGAGTCGCACGGAAGCTCGAACATCCTTGACACGGTCTCCTAACGTGGCCTTCAACTTGTCGAGCAGAGGCTTGAGTGCTGCAATATTGTTCGACTCCGGCTCGCTCTCGTTCTTAAGGTCATCACTCGTAGCAGCCTTGTTGATGGCCTTGAGATCAATATCCCCATACTTGTCGATACCAGAGAAAACGATCTCGTCGATATCGTCATCGAGTATCAGAACCTCGAGATCCTTCTTCTTGTAAATCTCAAGAAGCGGTGACGTGCGAAGCAGAGTTTCAGCGCCCCCCGTGATGTAGTAGATGCTCTTCTGGCCTTCCTTCATTCGCGACTTCACGTCGGCCAGGCTGGTGAGTCCTTCCACCTTCGTCGACTTGAAACGGACAAGATCGAGTAGTGTCTCGCGGTTTGCGAAGTCGCTGTAAAGACCCTCTTTGAGTGGCCGGTTGTACTGTGTGATGAACTCCAGGTACTTCTCAGGCTGTTGTTCGGCGACGTTTTTCAATTCGGAGAGAATCTTCTTCACGCTGGCGGTGCGAATGCTCGTGAGCACGCGATTCTGCTGCAGCAACTCGCGGCTCACGTTGAGCGGAAGGTCTTCACTATCGATGATGCCGCGAACGAAGCGCAAATATTGCGGCAGCAATTCCTTGGCGTCATCCATGATGAAGACGCGTTTCACGTAGAGCTTGACGCCGACTTTATATTCAGCCTGATAGAGGTCGAGCGGGGCTTTCGAAGGGACGTAGAACAGCGTGGTGTAGTCAAGGTTTCCTTCCGCCCTGGTGTGAAACCAGAACAACGGATCCTGGGAGTCGCCGGAGATGGATTTGTAGAGTTCCTTATAATCCTCGTCCGTGAGTTCACTCTTGGGCCGACGCCAGAGAGCGCTGGCAGCGTTGACCTGCTCGGTCGTGCGGATCTTCTCTGACTTCTTCTCGGTATCATTCCACTCGCTCTTGTCATAGGTAAGGAAGATGGGGAAAGCGATGTGGTTGGAGTACTTCTTCACAATCTGCTGCAAGCGCCAGCTATTGGCGTACTGCTTCCCGTCCTCGTTGAAGTGAAGAAGGATGGTTGTGCCGGCCATGGACCGTTCTGCGGGCTCGATGTCGAAGCCGGTCTTACCGTCGCTGACCCAGCGCCAGGCCTGCTCTTCACCGGCTTTGCGCGACACTACTTCAATGCGGTCGGCCACCATGAACGCGCTGTAGAATCCGACACCGAACTGGCCGATTAGATTTGAATCTTTCTTCGCATCGCCGGAAAGCAGTAAGAGGAAGTTCTTCGTTCCCGAACGGGCGATGGTGCCCAGATGCGAGACCAGATCCTCCTCATTCATGCCAATTCCGGTATCGGAGATGGTGAGCGTGCTGTTTTCCTCGTCGAGCGACAAGTCAATGCGCGGCTCGAAGGGAATCGCCTTGTAAGCATCGTCGGTAAGCGTCATGTGGCGCAGCTTATCGAGTGCGTCGGACGAGTTCGAGATGAGCTCGCGCAGGAAGATCTCAGGATGTGAGTACAGCGAATGGATGATGAGTTGCAGGAGTTGACTGACTTCGGTCTGGAATTCACGTTTCGACATGCACCCATTATAAAAACAGATAGCCATTTGGGGCCCTGTGCACGGAAATAGGTGCATTGACGGCGAAGAAACGCTGTGTTCCGATCAACGCAGTGAATCGAAAGTCAACACTTCCGGTGGATGTGATTCTGCCGAAGCTCCTGGCCTCCCTGCGTCACACCCCTAACGTTGTCATCGAAGCGCCGCCGGGAGCGGGTAAGACAACGCGCGTTCCGCCGGCCATCCTCGGTCTCGTCAGCGGGGGAGTGATCGTGCTGGAACCACGCAGAATTGCTGCGCGTCTGGCGGCACGAAGAGTTGCGTGGGAGATGGGCGAAGAGGTCGGCGAAACGGTAGGCTACCAGGTCCGCTTCGAGGAGAAGACCGGACCACGCACACGATTGCATTTCGTCACGGAGGGCATTCTCACTCGCCGGTTGCTGACCGATCCAACCCTCAAGGGTATCGACGCGATTGTCCTGGACGAATTTCACGAGCGTCACCTGGACAGCGATTTTGCACTCGCGCTGTTGAAGCGACTTCAGCGCACACGGCCGGAGCTGCTTATCGTCGTGATGTCAGCCACGCTGAATGCGGCGCCCATCGCCCAATACCTGGCGGACTGCCCTGTGCTTCGGTCTAAGGGCAGGCTCTTCGCCCTGTCGATTCGCCATCTGCCAGACTCCCCTGAGCCCCTTCACGTTCAGGTCCGGAAGGCGGTGGAACTGTTGCAGGGCGAGCAACACGGCGGCAATATTCTTGTGTTTCTTCCCGGGTCTGCAGAGATTCGGAGAGCGATGCGCGATTGCGAGCCAATCGCCCGACAAGCCGGTGTGCTCGTCCTGCCCCTGCATGGGGACCTTTCACCCGCAGAACAAGACCGCGCCGTGTTGCCAACTGCGGAGCGCAAACTCATCCTCGCGACGAACGTTGCCGAAAGCTCAGTCACCGTCGAAGGAGTCACTGCGGTCATCGACAGCGGGCTGGCACGCCAGGCGACGTACTCGCCATGGACCGGACTTCCAACCTTGCAGATTGGTCGCATCAGCAAGTCATCCGCAACCCAGCGGGCCGGCAGAGCGGGACGCACGGCGCCGGGCCAGGTGGTGCGCCTCTACCCGGAAAAGGATTATTTGCTCCGGCCGGAACACGACACGCCCGAGATCGCACGCGCCGACCTCTCGCAGCTTTTGCTCAGCCTGCGCGCGATGAAGATCGCACACCTCGACGATTTGGATTGGCTGGATTCTCCACCTGTAGAGGCCGTTCAAAACGCCGAGTTGCTACTTGATCGCATTGGAGCAAATGGCCACATCGCGCAACGCCTCGTGCGCTTTCCCTTGCCTCCCCGGCTGTCCCGCATCCTCGTCGAAGCACTTGACCGGGGTGTCGGTGAGGATGGATGTCTCGTTGCAGCGATGCTTGGCCTTGGGGCGCGAAGTGAAAAGAACGATCTGCTTGCGGCCCTGGACCTCCCGCAGGATCATCGTTTACGACAGCACCATGAGCAACTGCTTAGGAGGGCTCGAGCGCCTCGGCAAACCGTTCACGATGACGATGCGCTCCTGCTCTCCGTCCTGGCAGGTTTTCCTGACCGTGTGGCCCGGCGGAGGACGGGCACTCAGATTTTACTCGCGACGGGAATCTCGGCAGAGGTAGCCGGCGAACCGCCGCCCTATGAGTTCATGCTTGCGCTGGATGCCGAAGATCGCCGTGAAAACCCCTTGCCGCTTGTTCGTATGACGGCGCGGATAGAGCCGGAATGGTTGCTCGATCTCTTTCCGGATCGCGTGGAGGAGAGGTCAAGCGTCGTCTGGAACCGAGCATCCGAGCGAGTCGAGAAAGTGAGCGCCTTGCTCTACGACAAGCTCGTTATTGAGGAGTCGCGAGGTTCGGCATCGGAGGTCGAAGCTGCGGATCTGCTCGCCCTGAAGGCGCTTGAAGCGGGCGTAGATCGCTTCGTCGATAAGGAGACTCTGGAACATTTCCTTGCACGACTTAACTTCGCCGGATTCGATCCACCGGACATCACCGCGGTGCTGCGGGACCTATGCCTGGGACTACAAAGCTTCAGCGAACTTCGAGATGCTTCTAAAAACCTGATGCCACTTCTTGAAGAGAAGCTGAACGCCAGACTCCTTAATGAAATTGCGCCTCTCAGCATCCGCCTCAAAAACGGACGTCAGGCCAAGGTCCACTACGAGCAAGGCAAACCGCCATGGATTTCGTCGCGCCTTCAGGATTTCTTCGGCATGCAGGACACTCCTAAGATCGGTCCGGCAAAAGTCCCCCTCGTAATCCATCTCCTGGCTCCGAATCATCGGGTTGTACAAACTACAACGGACCTCGCAGGCTTCTGGGAACGTCTCTACCCCCAGATTCGCCGAGAACTAAGTCGCCGCTACCCAAAACATTCATGGCCAGAGCACCCCACTAAGCTGTAGTTCGCCAAGACCGCTGGTCCGTGTGGCACCATTGAACGCATCGCACAAATCAAATGCCTCCCGGCCTGGGAGACATTTGATTTCATGTTTTCACATATTCGATGAAGCTTATGTTGTGTTGCCGGGAGGGGGGCGAACCTTCACGAGGTTGCCCTCAGCGGTTTTGAGTTACGTTTTCCTTTATCTTGTACTCGATTGCAAGTGCCCGCAGAGAAACGCTCAACCTCTTCGTTA
>JAYVDT010000340.1:0-4619 GCA_043749265.1 Rhodanobacteraceae bacterium
GTACTGGACGAAAGTATGGGTGACGAGGTGAAGATAACGGTCATCGCGACGGGGTTCAAGCAGGCAGAGTCGCAGCCGCGGCGCGAGAGAATGCTGGCGGAGTCGACGCTGCCGACGGTGCGGTATGACGTGCCGATTCAGCCTCGGGTGTTTACGGCCCGGACGCAGCATGTGGAAGTGCCCGCTGTAACGCCTCCAGTCCAGACTGTGCCGGTGCAGCTCGCTCCGCTGTCTGCAGTTCAGACTGAGCCGATCATTTCGCATGTGTCGCATGAGACCGAGGTGGATGAAGTTTTGGTATACGAGGAGCCTGAAGTTGAGGTTGCCGAAGTGTTTGCAGCGCGGTATGAGGAGGCTGTGGCGGCGCAGGAGATGCGCAATGAGCCCCGACGCATGGATTCGCGTCCGGAACTGATTCCGGTGCCGCGGTCCGTGTTTGACGACGATTTTTTCCGCTCCGCTGGGCATGAAGGCCGCGAGCGCGCTTCGGACGCTCAGGATCACCGGATGCCATCTGCGCGCGGGTTTGATTCGCCGGATAACCAGCGTCCGCTGCGGGTGCAGTATCAGGAAGTTGCGCACGCCTATGAGCCGTCCGCGGAGTATCCTGTCGCGGAGCCGAAGGTGCGTGTTCCTGCTTTTACGGGAACGGTGGCGGCCGAGACGACTGAATCGGACGAACTGGACATTCCGGCGTTTTTGCGCCGCAACCACTAATGTTGGCCACAAACCTTGACAGGGGCGGCACGTCAAAACTATGGCGCGCTAAAATTAAGGTGTGTCCTTTGGCAGCCTACTTGCATCTGCTGACAGCAGACTCTGCTGGATTGTACGTTTGGAAATGAAGACCCTGGGAGCGACACCATGATTCGATCTGATTTACGACGATTGCCCGCGATGTTGGGCAAGATCGCTCTGGTATTTCTTTGCGCGCTGCCTGCTCATGCTGGGTATCGCCCTGCGAAGACCCGTCTGGTCACCCACGTCTCTCATGCCTCTGTCCATGCACATCGCGCAACGGCTGCTGCTTCAGGACGGCGTGGAGTACGGGGTTCGGCTCGAGTTGTAAAACATGGGACCGTTGTGAAAGGCACTGCAACCACGCGTCTAGTTCGCGGCAGGCACGGTCGTCTGGTGCGGGTGGCTGCGACGACCAGGCCGCGGTATTTTGAGCGCTTCTCTGCAAGCTCGTTTGCCGAGAACCTGACGGTGGGCGATGTGACCACCGGGGAAGATCCGATCGTTCGGCAGGCAGCCGTTGAGGCGCTTGGGAATATGAACGGTACGGCGATAGCCATTGACCCTGCGACGGGTCGCATTCTGACGATGGTGAACCAGAAGCTCGCGCTTTCCAGTGGCGCGGAACCGTGCTCGACGATCAAGCTGACGGTAGCGCTTGCGGCTTTGCAGGAAGGCATTGTGAAGCGAAATACGCCGGTGGCGCTGGGTGGCGGATATCACCTGAACCTTACCGAGGCGCTGGCTCACTCGAATAATCTTTACTTCGAGACGCTGGGCCGAGCGCTGGGCTTTGAGCGCGTCAAGCACTATGCGAATCAGCTCGGTCTGGGCGAGCTTGCGGGCTACAAGATCGCGGGCGAGCATCTTGGGGTCTATCCCGATCAGGAACTGCCGGCCGCGATGGGTGGCGTGGGTCGTATGTGCTCGTTTGGCGAGAGTGTGAGCATGACGCCGCTTCAGCTAGGAGCTATCGTTTCAGCGATCGCGAATGGGGGGACGCTGTACTATCTGCAGCACCCCACAACGTTGGATGATGTCTCAACTTTTCAGCCGAGGGTGAAGCGCACGCTGGAGATTGCCGCGCTCCTTCCAGAAATGCTGGACGGGATGCATGCCGCGGTGCAATACGGTACGGCACGCCGCTTACGGGCCAGCTTTACGGAGTTCCCGGTGATGGGAAAGACCGGAACCTGCTCGAATAATGGCACTCGGTTTGGCTGGTTTGGGTCCTATGCAGAGACGCCGAACGGCCGTATAGTGACCGTCATCTTTTTGGAAGGCGGACGTCCGACCTTTGGGCCTAAGGCTGCTGAGTTGACCGGGCAGTTCTACCGGGCGCTTTACGACAAGAACTACTTTGTCCCCAAGAATGCGGTTGAGGCTCCCATAAGCACGCGTTAGACCGGAAGTAACCTGATATTGAAATCGGATTGGTCAGCGTGTGCGGGGGTGGCTGACGCCGAAGTGGCATTGCTCCATTTCCGCGGCAACTCTAGGCTAAGTCTATGAGCGCACCACACATACGGTCGGTTGACCTGACGGAAGATGGCCTGATCGTCACCTACGACGATTCTTCCAGCGCCTTCTACCATGAGTCTGTTTTGCAGGTACATCTCCGGTCCATGCCACGGGCTGAGACGGGTCCTCGTCGAGCCAAGTCGGTGAAAAAGCCGGCTGGTCGAGCTTCTCTGACCGAACATACTTCTACCAGTACCGGGACAACCAACCACTAAAGCTAGGAAACCTCACGCGCGTAGATTTGGTGGGTGACAAGGGGCGGGGCGGGTTCGGGGCTGTCCGATTGGTGCAGACTATAGACTCGGTCACGGATAGCGGTGTCGTCCGCTGTGGTTCGCTCGCGAGAACGCAGGTAGTCCAGCCATGACTCCATCAGAAATGTTTCGTTGAGATGGGTCGGATCACCCGCGTCGCGGTAGATTCCCCAACGAATGGCACCGTCACGAAGACGCACGGCCTTTAGCTCGTGGATGAGCTGGGTAAAGAGGGTGTAAGACTCCAGCGGAATCCGGTACTCGATGGAGATGCGCACGGGACCTTCATTAGGGTCCGGCGCGTTTGGATTGGTGCTGACCAGCTCCGGCGCGGGGCGCTTGAACTGGTAGGGCGTGAAATCGGGTGTGGGGCCTTGCAGGATCTTGTAGCGATGAACCAACGGCAAAGTGAGCAGAAGTCCGGCGGAGGCGGTGGCCAGCGACGCGGGAGTCTGTGCGTGCTCCGCGATAAAGCCCCACAGGACAGAGCCAAGGGCCATGCCGCCCTGGAAGGTCATCAGGTAGGTCCCGAGGGCTCGTGCCGTAATCCAGGGTGGCACGGCGAGCTGGACAGAGGTGTTGATGCTGGACATGCTGCTGGTCCAGGCGGAGCCGGAGATGATGAGGACCGGGATGATGGCCCAGGGAGTGTGTACGAATGCAAGCATCGCCAGCGTGAAGGCTTGATAGAGCGTTGCCACGAATAAAATGGTGTCCGGGCTGAAACGCCTGCGAAGCCGTGGAAGCTGGGTTGCGGCGACGAGCGCCCCAATGCCTAGAGCGCCATTGAGAATGCCGTAGCCCAGCGCTCCCTGATGCAGGTCACGGTGGGCCACGACGGCCAGCAGAGACCAGATCGCCGAGACGAAAAAGCAGTAGATGAAGGCGCGGATAAGCGATGCCTGCAGCGGGGGTGAGTTACGTACATAACGGAGGCCGCCGCGAATCGAACCGGAGATGCGTTCGGACGGCAGCGCCGACTTGAAGAGTGGCGTTCGCTTCCAATTGACCAGCACCCAGATGACGCCGGCAAAGGACAGTGCATTTAGCGCGAAGACGGAGCCTGCCCCCGTATGGGTCGTTTGAAATGCGGCCACCATGAGGCCGCCGAGCGCCGGTCCAACGGCACGGGCAAGATTGTTAGAGGCTGCGTTGAGCGAGACCGTATCCGGGATTAGCTCGCGCGGGACAAGCTCTGGGACGATGGCCTGCCACGCTGGGTTATTGAGTGCTGAGCCAACATTAAGGAGAGCCGTAAAGGCCAGGAGCGACCACGGCGATATGTGGCCCAGAAACGTCAGTACAGCTAGGATTGCGACGGCGATCAGCATCCATGCCTGCCAGAAGATGAGCAACTTGCGACGGTCGAAGATGTCCGCGGTGGCTCCGGCAAGGAGACCGAAAAGCAGCACAGGCAGGGAAGCCGCAGTTTGCATGAGCGCGATAAGCAAAGGCGAGGTGGTGAGCGCGGTCATCAGCCAGGTGCCGGCCGTGTCCTGCATCCAGGTGCCAATTGAGGAGATGGTGGACGCAATCCAGCGATCACGAAAGAGTGGAATCCTCAGGGGGGCAAAGCCACTGGTGATCGCGGGTGTAATGGAGTCCGTTGAGGGCGCGGTATCAGGTGAGGAGAGCGGCACTTGCATTAGTTTACGACGGTAGATTGGGTGGCGGATTTGAAGGGGAAAGTCACGTAACGCGGTGGCGAGTGGAGTGGCCTTGGGACCGGTGGTGTGACCTAAAAGAGGAAAGCCACGCAGCGCGGTGGGGGCTGATGCGTGGCTATTCCGGTAAAGCAACGAAGTGGGTGGACTTCGTTATGACTGACTCAACCCGAAGGGAGTCTTGCCACTTGCTAAAGATAACGGGAAAGTGACCTGGAGTCAAGCGGGGAATATGACGGCGAGGCCAAATTTCCGATTCGGGAAGAGGTGACAGAAAGGGCACAAGCGACCGGCTTCCAGCATGTTCAGAGGATGAGGCCGGATAACTGAATGAAAACGTTAGAAGAAGCGATTTGCGCCGGCCAGGCGCTCGCTCCGGTGGATTGGAATGAGGTTTTCATAGGAAAAGTATCGTAGTGCGGAGGATTGGGGATTGGAGTAG
>JAYVDT010000341.1:0-4617 GCA_043749265.1 Rhodanobacteraceae bacterium
AACACGCTGGGGCAGCACGTTCTGTTCGGCTCGCAGACCGCCTGCTACGGTGTCGGAGACTGCCTGCTGGGGAGCAGATTTCTGACCACCGCAGGGGGCTTTCGTGATGATGCGGATGAAGGCGCGCATCCGTTCGACCTGCAAGTATCGGAGGACGCTGTTGTCTTTCAAGGGACCTGCGCGAGTGGATGCACAACCGGCGCGACGACTCTGCAGATTGCGCCCACCAGTGCGACCGGCACACAGGGTGAGGGCCGGTACCTTATCAACACAAATCCTGCGAAGGTTATTACTTCAGGCACACTGACTGGTGGCCAGGTGGCTGGGCGTCAGCCTTCCGCAACCTTCGCCGGAAGCAACTTTCCGTTGAGCACGTTTCTTGAAACGGCACAGGCGATTCCGACGCAGGCCGACTCGCTAAGCCCTGGCACGGTAACGGTGCTCATCGCGACCGCGAGCGTCCCCATTGGCTTTGCGATCAACACAGCGGCCTTGCCCACCAGCACCGGCGTGGCGTGTGTATCCGATGTTGCGGAACTGGACGGACGTCCGTTGAACTTCGAGACGGCTGCTTACACCGTGATCGACGGAAACCACATACAGCTCACGCTCAATCGTCCCCATGCAACTGGAGCGACGCTTGCGATGGGCGGACTGTGCGGGTATGGACTGGAACAGAAGGTGGATACGCTCGCCGGCATTCGCCAGGTATTTCCCGTCATTGGCACGACATCTTCTACCACCTTGCTCTATGCCGGCGGTCAAAGCGCAATCATCGGACAGCAAGGATTCACGAGTGCCTTTGCAAACGTAAACCTTGTCGTTGCGTCGATTGCACGAACGGGCAACGTAGTCTCCGTTACCTTCGCGGGGACCTTAAACGCAGATGTGAACGGCCTTGCGATGACGGTGCAGGGAATCACTGATGCAAGCTACAACGGCAGCTTTGTTGTGACCACAACGGGTCCCAACTCACTGACTTATGTTGAGAATGGTCCCGACTCAACCAGTGCCGGGGGCACGCTCTCCTTCGTAACGGGCAGCTATGTCCTGTACCCGATGGCCGAGGTGGTGGGCGTCTACAACGCTGCATCGAAGTCCGTTGATGGCCAGATGATGCTGACCGCAAACACCGTCAACTGGGCTGCGGGAGATGCCGTGGAAGAGCCGCACTACTTCCAGGAAGACGTTTATCCGGATACTGAGTTCGTAAACCAGTTCACGCCGCGTCCAAGCCGAACCCAGAGCGCGGGTGTGACCTACGGGACCAACACCGGCCCCGGTTTGATCGGCTACCAGATCACAAACGCTGTGCCCGCAAGCCAGTACTACGGGAACGGCGGCACGCACACGGCACCGGACATTGGATTGAATGTCTCGGGTGTCTGGCAGCATGCTATCGAGTTGCAGGCCGGTGAGAATGCGGCGATACGCGTACATTGCAACTCACACGGATGCGGCAAGTGGAACTCCAGCTATGACTTGTTTCAGATGGATACGGCCGTCGGTCAGGACCAGGTCAACTATGCTCCGCAAAACAGCACGCTGCGGGTCAACCTGCGTGGCACACAATACCAGTTCAGTCCGCAGGCCTTCACCACCAACACGATCAACGTCACAACCTTGAATGCGGGCTCCGTGCACGGTCTATTTACGGGTACCGTAAGCGCGGGTAGTCTTCCCGTATTTACCGCTTCCGGCAGCGCGCACGGCGTGGGAGCAGTGCCGGATCCGGGTCCTCTCGCAGGCAGCACAAAGTTCCTTCGTGAAGATGGCACCTGGTCGTTTGCGGGTTCACAGGTAGTGTCTGCGAGCGGTTACATCACCGCAGGACCAAGGGACTTTCCCCAGCGCAACAGCCTGCTGGCCGAATACCTGATGAGTGAAGGCAGCGGGGCAATCGCGCATGACACCAGCGGCAATGGCAACGATGCGACCATCAACGGCGCAACCTGGGAGGGCAAGCAGGACCTGAACTTCACTGCTCAGGGACAGTTCGTTCAACTGCCGGCAAGCGTGAATGCAGCGAAGTCATGGCAGTTTGCGATCTACAACCCTGTCTTTGGCACGGCTACATCGCCGCAAGCTCCGGGCTACGGATGGGCCGCAAGCTTTCCCGCAAATCCTTCGCTCCTGTGCGGCACAACAGCGGGGCAGCTTTGCCTTATCGGAGCCTCGCCGGGTCGCTCGCACGCCTTCCAGGCCTTCAACACGGACGGCACCACAGCGGGTGAGCCGATGGCTCCTGGCTGGCACGTCTTTACGTTGCTCTGCGGAAGCAATGTAAGTGGCGTCGTTACGCCGACGCGTTACCTCTACGACGGTGCAGAGGTAAGCAGCTATATCAAGCAGGGCGATGCCGGCACATGCCCTGTTCCGACCAGTGGCAACTATCAGATCGGCGGATCGGCGCAGTACACACAGACATGGTTTTACGGCAAGGTCGCGGGAGCGTGGGCGTGGAACACCCCGCTGAGCTTTGGCGATGGCGTCGCGGCTGCACAAAGTGCGCTTGCATTCCTGAAGGCCAAAGGTGTGCAGACGGAGTTCCGCAAGGTGGTCAACACAACCCCGGTCATTCTTGCCGGCTTCGACTCACGCACGTTTGGCATCGGCGTGACGTCGAACACTGCGTGGCCCGCGATGATGTCGCTCACGGATCCGAGCTATAAACGCATCAACCTGGGCAGCCCGGGAGAGACCGCATACGACGCTTGCGTGCAATTCGACCTGACCTACGGCGAGCAACTGGGGCAGGGTTCTGCGCCTTCGATTGCGATGCTCTGGGGCGGTGTGAATGACATTCTGTACACCTCGCAGACACCGCGGCAGATTGCCAATTCCCTGCATTGCATGGTCACAAAAGCGAAAGCTGCAGGAGCGCGCGTGGTGCTTGGCACGGAGATCAGTTGCGCCAACTCAACCACCTGCGACGCAAGCAGGAATGCTCTGAATACCATCCTGCGCGCGGAAGCCTTTGGATGGGGTGCCGATAGCCTCGCCGACCTTGCGACGGATCCACACATCGGTGCGGACGGCGCATCCGGTAACGCAGCTTGCTTCCCGGACTTTCTGCATCCCGGCCCTGGCTGTGAGCCCTACATTACAACAATCATGGGCAACGCGGTCAACGAGCTAATCGGCTCGACTGAAACGCTGCGCCACACCACCTCCGCAGCCACCTATGCAGAGGTTGCAGGCGATCGGTTCCTCGATCTGACCGGCACCTCCGCACAGAGCCTAACGCTGCCTGATTGCACCGGCTACTCGTTGCCTCGACAGGTGTTGAACCTTGGAGCTGCAGCGGCTTCCGTCAACGCGTTTACGGGGCAGACACTGCTCGGTTCGGCTGTCGTTGCGGTTGGTTCGCGTGGCGTTTATCTGCCGATTCCAGGCACACCCTCAGCAGGCGGGTGCAAGTGGGAGAGGACGCAGTAAGCTTCAACAGCAAGTCATCAAGCGGGACCTGGCGAACAGCAACCACTGTCGCCGGGCCCTTTTGCTTTGGAGGCAAAGTGAGTGAAATAAAAGTCTTGCTCTCGCTCGGGCGATACCTCGCAGAGAAGCCTGAGTATGGACAGTTTTTTGCAGAGAAAATGCTTTGGGTACGAGACCGGAAAGGAGTGGCCCGAAGGCTGAAAGCAAACAAGGCGCAGAAAGCCTTTGAAGCAAGCCGCGGACGCTCCAACATTGTCCTGAAGGCTCGCCAGATGGGCATTACGACGTGGGTCTCCGGACGCTTCTTTCTCAAAACCATTACCGCAACCGGGGTGCTCACCGTACAGGTCGCGCACACACAACCGGCAGCAGAGGCCATCTTCACGGTCGTAGAGAGGATGTGGGCAAACCTGCCGCAGCCCCTGCGTGAAGGCCCGCTGCGCAGGTCGCGCGCAAACGTTGGCCAGATGGTCTTTCCAGAGCTCGACAGCGAGTTTCGCGTCGTAAGCGCAGGTACCGCTGGCGCGGGCCGGGGATTGACGATTCAGAACCTTCACTCCAGCGAGGTAAGCCGCTGGCCCGGCGACGCGGCAGCTACGCTCGCAGGGCTCCGAGCCGCGCTTGCACCTGGTGGCGAAGAGGTGCTGGAGAGCACGCCATGGGGTGCTTACGGATGCTTCTACGAAGAGTGGATGCGGGCGCCGGAGATCGGCACCGTGCGGCACTTCTTTCCGTGGTGGCTGGAGCCGGCATACGTCGCCGAGCCACCCCACACCGAGCTCACCGCAGCCGAACTGAATCTCGTAGGTTTGCATGGGTTATCGGCTGGACAGATTGGCTATCGTCGCGGACTGGAACGCAGCTTTCGTGGATTGCGCGAGCAGGAGTTTGCTGAAGACGCGTTGAGTTGCTTCAAATCTTCGGGCGATTGCTGCTTCGAGATGGAGGCCATCGAACACCGGCTTGCAGAGGTGCCACGCGCACTTGAAACACGCCGTGGCGGCGCATTACAAGTTTGGCTGCCGGCGGTCCGGGGCAAGGAGTATCTGGTCGCAGTTGATACAGCAGGAGGAGGCAGCGACGGTGATTTCGCCGTCGTGCAGGTCATCGAATTTGCGACCGGATTGCAGTGCGCGGAGCTCCGCGAACGTCTCGGCGCATTGGAACTTGCGCGAGTCT
>JAYVDT010000342.1:0-14195 GCA_043749265.1 Rhodanobacteraceae bacterium
AGGATCAGCAGGACCCACAGCAGCACTGCGCCTGAAACTCGGTTGAGTGTTCAACCGACAACAAGAAGCAGTCCAGCATCGCTCAAACGACACGGAAAAACGCTCGCTCCACCAATCTACGAACGAAATCCCGATAGAAACAACGCACGCCCCGGTTATTTCAACAAGCTCCTAGGTGGGCGGATCCCACAACAGCCGGTGTTCGTACCGGCCGGGAAGATACTTACTCCCTTATCTTCGGGGCGCTAATTGAGTGTGCTGGACTGCTCAGACTGGAATCTGTGCTTGTGCGAGAGTGCAGATGGTGATATCCAGCCGGCCCTCTGTTCTCGAAGCCGACTGGTTCATCCGAGGGTTACGCTCATGCTCATCTACTTCATCATTTTGTGGTGTCTCGCAATTCTTGGCTTAGTCACTGGCGCATTCGTCCTGGTGCGCTCAAATCCTCTTCGGCTCAAGTATGCTGTGGCCTGACTTTGGCGATTTGCTTCTACATGTTGGCCATCCGGTAGGAATTTCCAGAAATGTAGGTTCGATTTAGACCGAGTTCGATATCGGATTGGCCGATTATTCAAATCGCAGGAAACGACATCAGTCCTTTCCCAGTCGTGCCTTCCACAATATATAAGCATTTCACAAGAACAAAAAGGAGAAGGGAATGTCCAACATGAACTCAGTTGTTGCCGTATACGATACCCACGCTCAAGCCGAAGAAGCCATCAAGGAGCTGCAAGAGAATGGCGTTGACATGAGGAGTTTGTCGATCGCCGGTAAGGATACTCATACCGATGAACACGTTGTGGGTTACTACAACGTTGGGGACCGGATGAAGCGCTGGGGAAAGATGGGAGCGTTCTGGGGAGGATTCTGGGGATTGTTGTTCGGGGCTGGAATGTTTGCGATACCCGGAATTGGCCCCATCCTCGTTGCTGGTCCCTTGGTTGCCTGGATTGTTGCCGGACTTGAAGGTGCTGCTGCTGTGGGTGGAGTCAGCGCCATCGGTGCGGGGCTTTTCAGTATTGGAGTCCCCAAAGACAGCATCATCCAATACGACGTAGCACTCAAGACTGACAAGTTCGTGCTTGTCGTGCACGGGACTCCCGAAGCCGTTGATCATGCTAAGGACATCATTGAAGGAACCGAGCACCACTCGTACACCGTCCAAGGTGAATCGGTTACGGCTTAAGGGGAAATATTAGACCCGCGGTCGTCTGGGGCTTGCATTTGCAGAGAGGCTCCAGCGCCACACCTTGTGGGCAGAAGGGTTATTTAAATGAGAACGAACGGTTCGTTTCCGGCTTTGATCTTCATTGTGATTGCGGGTATTGGGGCAGTTCTTGGTTTTAGTATCCACGCTGCCGGACACGAGTATCTTGCCTTCATCGTCTTCGGCATAGCCATATTCGTGTCCGCTATCACCTCGTCCGCTATCCGAGTGGCCGATCAATGGAGCAAAGCCGTTGTCTTGAGGCTCGGAAAATTCCGTTCTCTACAGGGGCCTGGCCTCTTCTTCATCATTCCGCTCATCGATACGATTCCCTACTGGATCGATACCCGCGTCCTCACCAGTTCCTTTAAAGCGGAGAAGACCCTCACGAAAGATACCGTCCCTGTCGATGTCGATGCCGTGCTGTTCTGGAAAATCTTTGACCCTGAGAAGGCGGCCCTTGCCGTCGCTGATTACCAGAGCGCAATCGGGTGGGCCTCCCAGACCGCCCTTCGCGATGTGATCGGCAAGACCATGCTTTCGGAGATGCTGGAGGGGCGAGACAAGATCAGCGCCGTGCTTCAGACCATCATCGATGAGCGGACTCAGCCTTGGGGTATCAGCGTGCAGTCGGTTGAGGTGAAGGATGTTCTCATTCCGGCCTCCCTCGAAGACGCGATGTCCATGCAAGCTCAAGCCGAGCGGGAGCGTCAGGCGCGGGTCATTCTTGGCGAGTCGGAACTGCAGGTAGCGCTAAGTTTCGGAGAAGCAGCCAAGACATACACCAACAATCCAGTGGCACTCCACCTTCGCGCGATGAACATGTTGTACGAAGGGCTCAAGCAGAACTCGACAATCGTCATTGTCCCAAGTTCTGCGATAGAGACGATGCAGTTGGGTGGGCTCGCCGGTCTGACTGCCCTGACGATGGGGATTGGTCAGGATAAGGCGCTGGGAGCAACCAACAATCAGCCGCAAATGAATCTGGCACCCGAGGCACCTGCACCAAACGGCGCCCCGCCAAACGGCAATGTTTGAGCCGATCCGAAAGCCAACCGATGGTGCACGCGAAACAGGAGTTCACAATGTCGAATGCTCACAAAGCGACTTTTTCAGCCAAGAAGATTCTATTGCCAATCGATTTCAGCCCGTCGTCCGAAGCTGCTTTGGAAGCTGCAACTGACCTTGCTGAGCAGTTTCATGCCGGCATCCACCTTGTCCACATCATCCCGGAGATCCCAGACTTCAACGGCTCCGACTTCTTTCCTGAGACCGCAGTGCTGCAGGAACGCAGGGAGACCATAGAAGAAGAGCTCGATGCCCGCAAAGAGCAACTGACGCTGAAAGGCGTGGATGCGTCTTTCAGTATCGAGACGGGGAACGACATCGTCGGCAGCTTGATGCGCGTCATCAAACGCGAGCAGACAGACCTGGTTGTGATCTCGACCCATGGAATGTCTGGTTGGCACCCGTTGGTTTTCGGTTCAATCGCAGAGCAAGTGATCAAACAAGTGAACTGTACCCTGCTTCTGCTCCAGTCTAATCAGCACGTCTCTGCCGTGAAAGAACCCGCAATCGAAGTCTGGGAGGATTCTTTCGTTCCACAGGTTTCAGTGGCTGGACACCTCGGATCGCCTGTTTCTGAATTACGGACCTCATCGCAGAAACAACTCGATCGGGCCGCAGACGGGCTCGCTCAACGAGGTGGATAGGCCGCACAACAATACGACCAAGATCACTCCCTCTTCACAAAGTAGATTTGGCCGACGGCGGGCAATGAAGAAAGGTCTTTCCATTACGACGTTGTTTGTGGATGTAGGCGGAGTGTTGCTCACCAACGGTTGGGACCATCTTGCGCGCAAACGAGCCGCCAAGCACTTCGAGCTGAGCTGGTCGGAGATGGATGAGCGTCATCGTCTCGTCTTCGAAACACATGAGGAAGGTAAGCTCTCCTTCGACGAGTACCTGGGATGGGTCGTGTTCCATGAAAAGCGGCCGTTTACGCGCAACCAGTTTCGCGATTTCATGTTTGCTCAATCGAAGCCCTTTCCAAAGATGCTTGATTTGGTTGCCCAACTCAAGGCTCAACACGGCATGAAGATTGTCGTGGTTAGCAACGAGTCGCGCGAGGTGAATGCCCATCGCATTCGTACTTTCGGGCTCGACAGGCTGGTGGACACATTCATCTCTTCCTGTTTCGTTGGAATGCGGAAGCCCGACGTCGAAATCTTCCGACTCGCTCTTGATCTTGCCCAGACGGTGCCGGAGCGGGCCGTCTTTATCGACAACACTCCGATGTTCGTTCAGATTGCGGAACGCCTCGGGATGCGAAGTATTCATCACGTCGATTGTGAATCGACCCGTGCAAAGCTCACTGCACTGGGGCTACAGACGAGCGACGCAATTTAGCCGTGTCACCAGTTTGAAAAGGAGATTCAGAAATGCCAACCGACATGCTCACGACCGAGAACTTGCTTCACGAAACGCCCAATGCAATAGCCAACGAGGAGTCGCTCAAGGGTGGCGCAACGCTCTCTCCAGAGCTGCTGCGCCGGATGAACGCCTATTGGCGGGCAGCCAATTACGTTTCCGTCGGCCAAATCTACCTCTATGACAATCCTCTCCTGAAGGAGCCGCTTAAGCTCCAACACGTTAAGCCATTGGTGGTCTCGCATTGGGGTACGACGCCAGGCCAGAACTTCATTTACGTCCATCTGAACCGGATCATCAAGAAATACGACCTGAACATGTTCTACATTGCAGGACCAGGGCATGGTGGCCCTGCGATTGTGGGCAACGTGTACCTTGAAGGCACTTGGAGCGAGGTGTATCCCAACGTCACTCAGGACGAAGCCGGACTAAAGAAACTCTTCAAGCAGTTTTCCTTCCCGGGTGGGATCTCAAGCCACGTTGCGCCTACCACGCCTGGATCGATCCACGAAGGCGGAGAGCTGGGCTATTCGCTGAGTCATGCCTTTGGAGCGGCGTTTGACAATCCGGACTTGATCGTCGCCTGCGTGATCGGCGACGGAGAAGCAGAGACAGGCTCTCTGGCAACTTCATGGCAGTCCAATAAGTTTCTCGACCCAAAGACCGACGGGGCGGTGCTGCCTATCCTGCACCTCAATGGCTACAAGATCAGCAACCCGACTGTGCTTGCCCGCGTCGAGCATGAGGAGCTGGATCAGTTTCTGAGAGGCTGCGGTTGGACCCCATATTTTGTTGAAGGTGACGAGCCGGAGGCAATGCATGAACTTATGGCGACCACCATCGATGTGGCCATCGAGGATATCCATCGGTTCCAGAAAAACGCGCGTACCGGCAACGATACGACTCGGCCCCGGTGGCCGATGATCGTCTTGAAATCGCCCAAGGGCTGGACAGGGCCGAGGGTCGTCGACGGTTTACAGATTGAGGGGACATTTCGATCGCACCAGGTACCACTGCTCGTCGATCCTCAGCATCCCGACCACGTAGCGCTCCTGGAAGCATGGATGAAGAGCTATAAGGCCGAAGAACTCTTCGATGAGAATGGCCGGCTCATTGCAGAACTGGCAGAGTTGGCACCAGAGGGCAACCGCCGAATGGGAGCCAACCCGCACGCCAATGGCGGCATTCTGCTCCGCGATCTTCACATGCCCGATTTCCACGACCATGCCGTAACAGTGAACTCTCCGGGCGCAGTGGAGGTTGGGGATACGCTTGTGCTGGGTTCATTTCTGCGGGATGTTGCCAAACTGAACCAGGACAAACGAAACTTTCGGGTGTTTGGTCCTGATGAAACCGTCTCAAACCTTCTCCAGGCCCTCTTTGAGGTAACCAACCGCCAATGGGATGCGCGTGAATTCAGCAATGATGAGTTCCTCGCGCCGGAGGGCCGCGTGTTGGATTCCATGTTAAGCGAGAACCAGTGCGAGGGTTGGTTGGAGGGATATCTCCTGACTGGGAGACATGGGCTCTTCAACAGCTACGAGGCTTTTATCCGCATCGTAGACTCGATGTTCAGCCAACATGCGAAGTGGCTGAAGGTCTGCCGGGAGCTGCCTTGGAGACGCGACATTTCGTCGCTGAACTATCTGCTGGCTTCGCATGTCTGGCAGCAGGATCACAACGGATTCACTCATCAGGACCCCGGCTTCCTCGATCATGTCATCAACAAGAAGGCCGATATCGTGCGTTGTTACCTTCCAGCGGATGCCAATTGCCTTTTGTCTGTTTTCGATCACTGCCTGCGGAGCCGGAACTATGTCAACGTGGTTGTCGCTGGAAAACATGCACTCCCTCAATGGCTCACGATGGATCAAGCTGTCGTGCATTGCACGGAGGGAGTGGGCATTTGGCAATGGGCAAGCAACGATCAGGACTGCGAGGCAGACGTTGTAATGGCCTGTTGCGGAGATACCCCTACGCTGGAAATTCTGGCCGCAGTCTCCATTCTTCGTGAACATCTACCTGCGTTGAAGATTCGTGTCGTTAACGTCGTAGATCTGATGAAGCTGCAACCCAGCACCGAGCATCCTCATGGCCTGACGGAGCGGGATTATGACTCCCTCTTTACGAAAGACAAACACATTATCTTCGGGTTTCATGGCTATCCCTGGTTGATCCATCGGCTTACCTACGCCCGGACCAACCGCAACCTGCATGTGCGTGGCTATAAGGAAGAAGGAACAATTACGACTCCCTTTGATATGCGTGTCCAAAATGATCTGGACCGCTTCCATCTCGTAATGGACGTGGTCGATCGTGTTCCGGATTTAGGTTCCAAGGGCGACTACCTGAAGCAGCAGATGCAGGACAAGCTCATTGAGCACAAGCACTACATTGACGCGCACGGTCAGGATATGCCGGAGATCCAGAACTGGAAATGGAGCGTTGCAAAGTGAACACACAGACTCTTGAAGCAACCGCCAAGATGATGGTGGCCGATGGTAAGGGCCTGATAGCGATCGACGAAAGCACCGGAACGTGCAACAAGCGTTTCGCCAAATGGGACATTCCTCTGACCCCGGAGGCCCACCGCCAATACCGGCAGCTGATCGTCAACACGCCTGGTCTCAACGAGTCCATCAGTGGCGCTATTCTCTACGATGAGACCATTCGGCAGAAGATGGATGATGGCACTCCCTTTGCCAAGGCTCTTGCCGCAGTCAGAATCATTCCGGGCATCAAGGTTGATCTTGGTGCAAAGGAAATGGCGGGCTTCCCCGGTGAAAAGATTACTGACGGTTTGGATGGCTTGCGGGCTCGACTAGCGGAATACTTGCAAATGGGCGCACGCTTCGCTAAATGGAGAGCGGTCTTTGTTATCGGTGACGGCACTCCAAGTCGCGGGTGCATCGAGGCGAACGCACACGCGCTTGCCCGCTATGCCGGTTTATGTCAAGAGGCCGGCCTTGTTCCGGTCGTCGAGCCGGAGGTCCTTATGGAGGGAGAGCACACTCTGGACGCGTGCTCCGAAGTAACCGAGAAAGTCTTGCGAACCGTCTTCCGAGAGCTTTACTCGCAACGCGTGAAGCTCGAGGGAATGATCCTGAAGCCGAACATGGTGCTTCCAGGTCTCGCTTGCCCTCGGCAGGATTCGGTGGAAGAAGTAGCCGATGCAACTGTCAGCTGCCTGCTGCGCTCGGTTCCCGCTGCCGTTCCGGGAGTTGTCTTCCTGTCAGGTGGTCAATCCGGCGAACTTGCGTCGGCCCGTCTCAATGCGATGAATGTACGGTACAAGTCGCGCCTTCCCTGGGAGTTGTCGTTCTCCTTCGGTCGCGCCATTCAGGAGCCGGCCTTGGAAATCTGGCATGGCGAACAGGCGAATGTCATTCCGGCGCAGGGAGCTCTTTACCATCGCGCCAAATGTGATGGGGCTGCCCGCCGCGGCGAATACACTGCGGCCGTTGAGGCCGATCACCGTGAAAGCGCTACACGTAACATGACACACGCCTACGCCGAGAGTGCGAAATGAAAACGCACATACGTAAGAAATTCGTCATAGGAAATTGGAAGATGCACATGACTGCCTTTGGAGCGGAGCAGTTAACGAAGGGTGTCATCGATGGTCTTGCCGTCGCCGACGATGTCACGGTCATCCTCTGCCCGCCATTCCCCTATCTCGCTCTTGTTGGAGACATGCTCCAGGGTAGCCATGTCGCGCTCGGCGCACAAAACATGTATCCGGAAGTCGAGGGCGCCTTCACAGGCGAAGTGAGCCCAACGATGTTGCTCGACCTCGGCTGCAAATACGTCATTCTGGGACACAGCGAGCGCCGGCACAAGCTAGGCGAGTCAGATCACTTCATCAGCCAGAAAGTAGTCTGTGCGCTGGCGGGAGGATTGGACGTAATTCTCTGTATGGGCGAGACGCTGGAACAGCGTAAAACCAAGCAGACGGAGGCGGTGCTCGACCGTCAACTCTCCACTGGACTAGCTGGTATTCCAGGCGAGGCTCTACCTCATCTGAGCATTGCTTACGAACCGGTTTGGGCGATCGGGAACGAAGAACATCATGCCACCCCGAAAGAGGTCCATGATGCGCATTTGCTCATTCGACGTAAGCTAAGCCAAATCTATGGAGAGACTTGGGCCAAGAGAATGACCGTTCAGTACGGTGGTAGCGTTGAACCGGAGAATGCAGCTGCGTTCCTCGGTCAGCATGGCATAGACGGTGTTCTCATTGGCGGTGCCAGCTTGAAGGCTGATGAGTTTCTCGCCATCGCTAAAGCCGCCGTGAGTGAGACGCAAGCTGAGATGCAACCTGGGTAATCAACGCCCACCCCATAGAGCAGTTGGGTTTCATCCTCAGACCAATCATCGACCAAGGCTGAGCAGAAATCCTACCTCGTTAGATACCCATGTATTCGGGGGTGTAGTCCTGAAAGAGGCCTTTCCCGGGGTACATGACGCGAATCGGCGCACTCTCCTCCATCGCGTTCATCCTGACCCAGTGCCAGGCATGGTGAATCTCTGATAGATGGCAGTAGACCGTTTCCGCTTGCATAAACGACGCAGCAACGAGGACCATTTCGGAAATTTCCTGCCATTGGTCGTTGCAGATGACCGCCATCCGCGCAATGTGATCGGTGTGGCGCTGTAGGAAGCGCATCTCATCCCACCTCGCAGCCCACGTTGCTCCGTGCATCTCCGACAGATCGGCGAGAAGGCCGATAGGCTTTTTGTTCGCGACGACGAAATTCTCGATCTGCTGAGAGAGTTGGGTGACGTCATCTGTGGTGAGCTTTCCGATTACTTTGAATCCAAAAGCCGCTCCGCGACTCTCCCTGAGTTGCTCGATCACTGGACGCTCCAAGCATGCATAACCACCATTGTCTCTGTTCGGCGCAGCGCTTGCTGTACCCGACTGCTCACATGAAACCACTTCCTACGGTGCGAACGTTCGAGACCATCCGCAGGTATTACCCACGAGTCTCTCAGTGCTGCCACAGAATCTGCCCGGCTTCGAGAGGGACGGAGGCTTCAGCATGCGATGGAACAAGTCGTGCGGTATAGTCGGTGGCCGGACGCTTTGCGGGGCAGCAAACGGAATAGACGAGAATGCCAGACGGCTCCGCCGAAAACTCACATGCTGCAAGGACGTCGGGTTTGGCACCACTCTCCTGGGTCGGACTTGCATAGAGCTCCACTCTGAACTGATCGGGACGGAGTCCTCCGGGAACGACGGGGATATGGAACCGGTGTTGACCATCCTTTGTCTCGGATTTGATATTGCCAAAGCAGAGCGTGTTCCATTGCTCGGCGATATCGCGCTGCCAATGTACGAGATCAACGCCGAGCCTGCCATCATTCGCGGCGCGTGCTGTGTATGCCAAAGCAGCTGGAAGGTAATGATCGTTTGTATATTGACGGATTGTCCGGCCCGCCGAGAACTCGGGGGTTAGTGTCGCCATGCTTTCGCGGATACGTTCAAGCCATCTGGAAGGGAGCCCCTGCGCGTCGCGGTCGTAGAACTCAGGAATCACCTGCTCCTCAAGGAGTACATAGAGACTCTCCGCCTCGGAAGCGTCCCATGCCGCGTCCTCCCCGTGTTCTTTTCCATCGCCGATGGCCCACCCGATTGCGGGGGTATAGGCCTCCGCCCACCAGCCGTCCAGTTCGGAGATGTTCAACCCGCCGTTTGCAAGCACTTTCATTCCACTGGTCCCACAGGCCTCCCATGGCCGTCGTGGTGTATTGATCCAAAGATCCATGCCCTTGACCAGCTCCTGCGCTATCTGCATGTCGTAATCGCTAAGGAAGACAACATGACCGCGCATGTCGGGCCGCTTGATGAAGTCGTTCCAGCGCTTGATAAGCGCCTGTCCAGACATATCCTCGGGATGAGCCTTCCCTGCGAGGATCAATTGCACAGGCCGTCGCGTATCCGTGAGTAAACGCATGAGTCGCTCAGGATCTTGCAGCAGGAGATCGGGACGCTTGTAGGTTGCGAAGCGGCGAGCAAACCCAACCGTAAGCACGTCTTCCTTGAAAGTCTCAGCACCTTCCATTTGAGAACCTCCTTCGGCTGAGAGCTGCCGCGTGTAGCGCTCACCCACTAACGTGAGCATCGTCTTACGTGCTTCTGTGCGCATGAGCCACAACTTTCTGTCGGTCAAATGACGGACAGAGTCCGCGAGTGGACGATCGTCCCGCCAACGATCTGGCCCGCATGCCTGGGTCCAGAGCGCGTCGGCTTCGGCCGAATCCCAGGTCGGCACATGAATGCCGTTCGTCACCGATCCGACGGGCACCTCCGCCTGCGGCCATCGCGGGAAGAGAGGCTGAAAGATTTGCCTGCTTACTTCTCCGTGAAGTTTGCTGACGCCGCTGACTTGACCGCTTCCACGAAGCGCAAGGTATGCCATGTTAAAGTACTCCGAGGCATCGGAACTGTTCTGTCTTCCCAACGAGAGAAGCTCCTCCATGGAGATTCCCAATGAGTCCTTCGCGTAGTGGCCGAGATACTTCCAGCAGAGTTCCGGGGCAAACCGGTCAAATCCGGCTGGAACGGCCGTATGAGTTGTAAACAAGTTTCCTGCCCTGGTGATCGTCAGCGCTACATCAAAAGAAACGCGATGATCTGCCATGTAGTACCGGGCGCGCTCCAGCACAGCGAAAGCCGCATGACCTTCGTTGAGGTGGCACACTTCCGCATGCAGACCAAGCTCGCGGATCAAACGCCAGCCGCCAATACCTAAAATGATCTCTTGTTCCAGCCGCATCTCGGCATCACCGCCGTACAACTCGCTCGTGATCCCGCGATGAGCGGCGGAATTGGCGAAGTCATTTGCATCCAGCAGAAAGAGCTTTGTCCGGCCGACAAGCACCTGCCAGCATCGAAGCCAGATCATTGCACCGGGGAGTTGAATCTGGATACGCAGCCACTCTCCATTCGCACGCCGCAGGGGCTGCACGGGCATTTGTCCAGGATCGTTCACGGGATAGAGCGCGCGTTGATTGCCGTCAGCATCGAAATCCTGCCGAAAGTACCCCTGACCCCACAGTAAGCCGACCCCGACGACCGGAACCCCAAGGTCACTCGCCGCCTTCATCTGGTCGCCCGCAACGTTTCCAAGACCGCCCGAGTAAATCGGCAGGGCTTCGGTCAGCATAAACTCCATGCTGAAATAAGCGATGGTTGAGAGCGCTGCTGCGGGATGCGTCTTCTGAAACCACGCATCAGCCGAGAAGAATTTGCGTTTGTGCTCCAGCAAATCGGAGAGGCGCTCCTGAAACTCTGGCGTGGCCAGAAGAACCTTTACCCTATCGTCTGAGACCGTTTGCAGAATCACCCAGGGGTTCTGCGTTGAGTGCCATAGATAACTGTCCAAGGCTTCCCAAAGGGGGTCCGCCATGTGGTTCCAAGACCAATGCAGGTTCAGCGCCAACTCTTTGAGTGCATCAATTCCCAAAGGCGGTGCCGCCTTTGCTCCCGGGACCTTCTTATCTGGTTTGCTGGATTTCAGATCGCTCACTTTGTCTCCTGAAGCTCTCGGTTCATCGTTGCCGGCGCTGCGGATGCAAACGCCTGGTTTGCGACGGTTTGGGCTTCAGCCTCGATGAGAGCTAGATGCTCTTCTCCACTGAAGCTTTCCGCATAAATCTTGTAAATGGCCTCGGTTCCCGACGGCCGTGCAGCAAACCATCCATTTGCGGCGACGACCTTGATGCCGCCGATGGAATTGCCATCTCCAGCGGCTTTAGTCGTGATCGTTATCGGCTTTTCGCCTGCCAAGTCAGCCGTGTGAATGTCGTTTGCAGTGATGTGTTCAAGCGCTGTCTTCTGCTCGTTTGTCGCCGGGGCTTCAGATCGGCGATAGCGTGAGTTGCCGAGCTTGCCCGTAAGTTCCGCATAGAGTTCTCCCGGGTCCTTCTTGCAGACCGCGGTGATCTCCGCTGCCAGCAAAGCGGCGATCATGCCATCCTTGTCCGTGGTCCAGACAGAGCCATCCATGCGCGCAAACGAAGAGCCGGCGCTCTCCTCGCCCGCAAATCCGAGACTGCCATGAAGCAACCCGTCAACGAAGTATTTGAAGCCGACCGGAACCTCATAGACCTTTCTACCTAGGCGAGCGGCGACACGGTCGATCATGCTGCTGCTGACCACGGTCTTGCCGACTGCCATATCTTTCGCCCAGTGCGGACGATGAACGAACAGATAGTCGACGCATACCGCCAGGTAGTGATTGGGCGGCAACAATCCAACACTTCGTGTTACGATGCCATGGCGGTCGTGATCTGTGTCGCAGGCAATCGCGAGATCAAATTTATCCTTAAGGGCAATCAAAGGGCGCATGGCGTATTCCGAGGAAGGGTCCATGCGAATCTTTCCATCCCAGTCCAGCGTCATGAACCGAAATGTCGGATCAACAGTCTCATTGACCACCTTCAGATTCAGGCCGTAGCGCTTTGCGATTGGCTCCCAATAGTGCACGCCAGCTCCGCCGAGCGGATTTACGCCAACGCTGAGGCCCGACGTCCGGATTGCATTCATATCGATGACTTTGTGCAGGTCGTCTACGTAGGCCTTCAGGAAGTCATGGCGATGCGTGGTCGGTGCCGTTAGTGCTTTATCGATGGAGATTCGCTGGACGCCCCTAAGCTGATGAGCAAGACATTCGTTCGCTCGTCCTTCAATCCACGCAGTGATCTTCTCTTCTGCTGGGCCACCATGAGGCGGGTTGTACTTGAAGCCGCCCGTGTCGGGAGGATTATGCGAAGGAGTAATGACGATACCGTCTGCGAGACCCACCGTCCGTCCGTGATTGTAGGTAAGGATGGCGTGCGATATAACGGGCGTCGGAGTATATTGCTCACGTCCCGCCAGCATTACATCTATACCATTCGCAGCCAGAACCTCAAGCGCGCTTTCGACGGCTGGCTGTGACAACGCGTGGGTGTCAATTCCGAGGAACAACGGCCCGTCGATCTTTTGCTGCGTGCGGTAGAGACAAATGGCCTGCGTAATCGCCAGGATGTGCCACTCATTGAACGTCTTCTCGAAAGAGGAACCGCGATGTCCCGACGTGCCAAAGACGACACGCTGTTCCGGGATATCTGGATCAGGCCGCTCTTCGTAGTAGGCAGCAATCAGCTTCGGCACATCGACGAGATCACTGGCAATCGCGAGTTGACCGGCTCTTGAATCGATCTTCATTGGATCACTCATTTCATGGACCGATGACTCGGCAGGTCCAGCCTCTACTTCACCAAGAGCTTACGAATGGCCTGCAGTTCGGCCTTCCGTTTTGCCGTAGTCTTCGGATAGGACATCTTGAGGCCTTTGAGTGCGTCCATCACAATCCTCGAGACAATCAGACGAGCATTCTCTTTGTCGTCTGCGGGCACGACAAACCATGGCGATGCCTGGGTGGTCGTCGCGTTCAGGCACTCTTCAAATGCTTCGGCATATCGCTTCCAATACTTTCTCTCGTGAATGTCCGCAAGGCTGAACTTCCAATTCTTGTCAGGCTTGTCGATCCGTTCGAGGAACCGCTTGCGCTGCTCTTCCTGCGACAGATGGAGGAAGATCTTGACGACGCGCGTTCCGTTTACATGCAGGTGGCTCTCGAAGTTTTCGATGGAACGGTATCGTTCTTTCCAGACGGTTTTTTCGTCGCGCAGTTCTTCTGAAAGGCCTTCATTCCGAAGAATCTCCGGATGCACACGGACGACCAACACCTCTTCATAATAAGAACGGTTGAAGATACCAATTCGTCCTCGCTCTGGAAGCCGGCAAGTCGTGCGCCAGAGGAAATCGTGCTCCAGTTCCTCCGCGCTCGGTTGCTTGAAACTGAACACTTCGCAGCCTTCAGGATTGACCCCCGACATTACATGCTGTATCGCTCCGTCTTTGCCGGCTGCATCAATGCCCTGAAAGATAATCAGGAGCGCGTATCGATGCGAAGCGTAGTGCAATTGCTGTAACGAACTCAGTTCTTCAACGTGGTTTTTCAGGGTCTCGCGGTATTGCTTCTTTGACTTACAGTACGGTTTGATAATGGTCGGTCTGTCGTCAAGACGGAATTCCTTGTCTGGATCAACTCGAAACTTTTCTGACTGAATCTTCACATTTTCCCTTCTGGAAGCGGATTTCACTGGTGCTCTTTGAATGGTCACGAATTCGTCTAATGGCTTGTTTTGGCCGATGCAATATCTAAAATATGCTTGGGCTTCTTTCTGGTGAGCGCCTCGAATCCGGCGATCACGTCGAACAGTTCTTCATCGATGCCTTCCTGTCGAAGCCGGTGATACTTGCTAGTGAGGTCGTCAAGCATGCTGTCAATGCTTTTCTCAGCGCGTTGCATGGACGCGAGCCGGCTCGCGTTCTCACTGGCAAGGGACTCCGCGCAAGCCTGAAACAGCAGAACAAATAAGTAGTCCTGAATGAAAACAGGTAGAGCGGACGACACCTCGTCGATCACCTGCGGAGGCGTCTTGGTCGGCCAAGGTGTTGCGTGTAGCCTTTGCTCCCAGGCGGCGTCCAAAGGAAGCAGCCGCC
>JAYVDT010000343.1:0-4595 GCA_043749265.1 Rhodanobacteraceae bacterium
GGCAAGGCCGCGACCGCCACTTATGACCAGGTGACAAGCGAGACGACGGGCCATGCAGAGTCGGTGCAGGTCACGTTCGATACGTCGAAGATTACTTATGGAACCTTGCTGCGGTTGTTCTTTTCGGTCGCGCATGATCCTACGCAGCTCAACCGGCAAGGACCGGATGTGGGGACCAGCTACCGCTCGGCGATCTTTTATGAGAGTGAAGAACAGCAGAAGATAGCGGACGCCTACATTCACCAGTTGGATGCGGCGCATGCGTTTTCTGGAGGTAAGATTGTGACGGAGCTTTCGCCGTTGAAGGGCTTTTACAAGGCGGAGGATTATCACCAGGACTACGCGACGAAGAACCCGAACCAGCCTTACATCCAGATCTGCGATGTGCCCAAGACGAAGGCGCTAAAGGCGCAGTTTCCTGAACTTTTTGTGGAGTACGGGGGGCACTAGGAGAGGGTACAATTCGCACGAAAGTTCTGCGAGGCGAAACCATGATCGAGACTCCGCATCTGGTCGTTACTGAGCCGCAACACTATGCTTTTCTGCACCTCGTGGTGCCAACGTCCGAGGCTAAGAACGCCATGGGTCCGGCGATTGAGGAAGTCATGGCGGCTGTCGCACAACAGGGCGCGAAGCTGGCGGGGACGTGGTTCATGCATTACCTGATACGGCCGGTGCTGCACTTCGATGTGGAGGTCTGTGTCCCAGTGGCAAAGCCTATTAGGCCGCTGGGCCGCGTGGAAACAGGTTTCTGGCCCGCTACCAAGGCGGCACAGACTATTTATCACGGGAACTATTCCGGCTTGCCCGCGGCCTGGGACAAGCTTGAAGCGTGGGTGAAGACGCAGCCTGGACGGCCTGGGACTGAGTTCTGGGAGCGGTACCTGGTGGGGCCTGATTTGAACCCGCATCCGGCGGATTGGCGGACAGAGCTGGATTGGCCGATGACGGACTAGTTGCGTCACTGGTCAGCGAAGACCGCGGTAGAACCTGTCTAGCCGGCTTCTGTTTCGCCTTCGCCGAACTCGTTGAGGACAGCTTCTATCTCGGTGTCGAAGCCCTCGAGGAGAGCGGCGAGGAAGGCTTCGGTGTCGAGGTCCGGGTCGTTTTCGGCGTGGACCTGCACGATATTGCGGGCCAGGTCGGCAAGCATAACCCCCCAGGCGGATGGGTCCTGCCAGATGCCGGGTCTTAGGGAGATTTGCTGGCTCTGCTGGGCTACCCAGACGCGGAGGAGTTCGAAGGATCCCGTGTCGGTGGCGGCTGCTGTTGGAATTGCCAGTTCTTTTTCCTGTCCCATCGCTTGTGATGCCCTCGCTCTTCACGGTACCGCATTCTTTGTCCGGCGTGTGGAGATCGGACGCTGATTCTGGGGATTATAGGGCTGGTTATCCGAGAGATTCACAGATCCGCAGGCGCTGCACAGGCAGAGTATGGGAGCCGGTGAGCGACAGGCGTTAGTCTTAGGAGTAGATCCCTAAGGAAAAAACAAGTGAGCTCGATGGCATCCCTTCCGCGCCTTCTTAATCCCGACGACGACAATCGCCCTGCAGCGCTTCATGCGGAGCGCACGATTCTTGGTGCAATGCTGGTGGAACCGCTCGCCATCGTGGATGCAACGATGTTGCTGAAGACGGATGACTTTTCGATTGATTCGCATCGCAAGATTTATGAGGTGATGTTGCATCTGAGTGAGGTTGGCTATGCCGTGGACATCATCACGGTTTCGGAGGATTTGAAAAAGCGGAAAGAGCTGGAATCGATTGGCGGAATGCCTTATCTCTATGCTCTTTCGGAAGGCCTGCCGCGCAAGTTGTCGATTGAAAGCTATGTCCGGATTGTTCGGGACAAGAGCTTGATGCGGCAGTTGATGACCGTCTGCGATATGGGCATGATGGAGGCCGCCGACCAGTCGCTGGAGGCGATCGACGTGCTCAACATGGTGGAGAACCGGATGATGGAGATCTCGGACCATGCCGTTACGGGCGGGTTTTCGGGGATATCGGACATTGTTCGCAACTCGTTCGGGTCGATCGACAAGCTGTACGAGCAGGGTCGTGAAGTTACCGGGCTGCGCACGCACTACGACGAGTTCGACAAGATGACGTCGGGGTTGCAGCACTCGGAGTTGATTATCATTGCAGCGCGTCCTTCGATGGGGAAGACGGCGTGGGCGATCAATATTGCGCAGAACTCGGCTGTGAAGGATGGCAAGGTGGTGGCGGTGTTCTCGCTGGAAATGTCGAAGGAGAGCTTGCTTCGACGCATGCTTGCGGGTGAGGCGTCGGTAGGGGCGCGCAAGCTGCAGACCGGCTTCCTGGGGCGCGATGACAAGGAAAAGCTCAATCGCGGCCTGGAGCGGCTGATGGAGTCGAAGCTGTTCGTAGACGATACCCCGGGCATCAGCCTGGCGGAGATGCGGGCGAAGGCTCGCCGGTTGAAGCAGCAGGAAGGCTCGCTGGATCTGATCGTTATCGACTATCTGCAGTTGATGACGGGAACGGCGGGGGGAAATCAGAAGAAGTTCGAGAACCGTACGCAGGAAGTTTCGAGCGTCAGCCGCGGGTTGAAGGCGCTGGCAAAGGAGCTGCACGTGCCCGTGGTGGCGCTGTCGCAGCTCTCGCGTGGGTCAGAGCAACGGACAGGCGATAAGAAGCCCCTGCTGAGCGACCTGCGGGAGTCGGGATCGATTGAGCAGGACGCGGATGTGGTGTGCTTTATTCATCGCGAGGAATACTACGATCGCGAGAACGAAGACCTGAAAGGCAAGGCGGAGATCATTATCGCCAAGCAGCGTAACGGGCCTACGGGTTCAGTGCAGATGGCTTATATCGCGGACTACACGCGGTTTGAGAATCTGGATACGGCCCATGCGGGTGGGAACGGCGGCGGGGATTACTAAGGGCCACCGTTGGTTACTCCCGCTCCCGCCAGTCGCTTCTGCTGCTTTGCGAGGATTTCGCGGACTTGTTCTGCGTTGAGTTGCATGGGGACAAGGCCAGCCATGCCCGGTGCGGGCTGAGTCTGCTGATGGCCGGGGTAGGGCGGGAAGAGCGGGTCTGCGGCGGCTATCGGCGTAAGGTTCACGTCGGGCGTGGTCTGCTTGAACGCGGTGTTCATGGTGTCGATGAAGAAGTTGGCCAAGGCGGCGTACGCGGTGTTGGTGGGGTGGATGCCGTCGAGTGAGAAGATACCGCCGAGGAAGGCGTTGTTTCCGGTGACGCCGTTTACCGTCAATCCGCTGGTCGTAAGCTTTGCGAACAGGGCGTTTACATCCACCAGCGTGGCGCCTGCGGCCTGGGCATTGCTTGCGATCACTTTGTTGTAAGCGGCGACGTTCGCCTGAACGATCGGAATATCCGCCGCGTGCAGGATGTTGATGGAGGCGATGGGACCCTTGGCGGTTCCACCAAGGATGCCGGCAACCTGCTGGACACCGGGCAGGCTGACGAGATCTCCGGGCTGGATGCCCAGGACCGCGCTCAGGCTGGGGATGGGCACGCCGGTTTGCTGCGACAGGAAGCCAAGGAGGACCGTTGCCGACTGGAGATAGGCGACGGCGGTGACGTCCGGAATGTTGCCAATGACGAGATGCGCGCCGGAGTTGATGGTCAGGTAGGTGATGAGGTTCTGGTACTGGGTCGTGAAGGTGGCGAGGGGAATCATGGCCGAGGGGCTGCCGGCGAAGATTCCGGCGAGTGCCTCATTATTACCGGCCCAGAGGAAGATAGTGGTGGGATTGGCGGCGACGGCCTGCTGGGCCTGGCTGCGAGCGACGCCAAGACCGAAGCCCGGGTAGCCGAGAATGAGCTGATTAAGGGTCTGCTGGCCGGTAGTGGGGGTGAGCAGAGGCAGAGTGTTGAGGACGTCGTCAGTGGTGGCGCCGGGGACGGCTACGTCGGTGGGCTGGATGGCGAAGTTATCGCGGCCGCTGGTCCGGCCGGGGAGCTGCCCAATGGTGGAGAGCAGGGGCGGATTTGCAAGGTGGATCAACGTGAGCTGGTTCGGTGCGCCGGGGGAGGCGATGAGCGGCAGGGTGATGGAGAACTTCTCCTGCTGGGCGACGAGGGGGGGCCAACCGTTGGGCTGGGAGGTGTCGATCAGGGAGCCGGACTGGTAGCCAGCCGTGAGCGAGTCGCCGAGGAAGTAGGTGTTGCTGAAGTTGCCGGCGTTGGCGGCCTGCTTTTGTGTGAGGATCGTGCCAGGGTTGGAGGAG
This sequence comes from Rhodanobacteraceae bacterium, assembly GCA_043749265.1. Classification (GTDB taxonomy): domain Bacteria; phylum Acidobacteriota; class Terriglobia; order Terriglobales; family Acidobacteriaceae; genus Edaphobacter. The sequence continues at coordinate 4,217 of JAYVDT010000343.1, forward strand.
GATCCGCTGGAGCATGCGGCAAGCGACAGGGTTAGAGCGCTGGCGGTGAGGCCAAGGACTGAACGGAGATTCATTTTCATGACGAAGATACCCTTTTGGTCGCACTGCCGGACTGAATTCCCTGGACCCCTTTTGTACCACAGCAAAGGTTCGGTGCGGAATGACTTTCTGCTTACACGGGGGGCGGTAGGCGATGTCTCCATCGCGCCCGGGTGACAAGGCGGACCGGAGACTTGCACCAAAGCGATACGGAACGTGGATCGTTTCGGGGGATTTGAGCAAGGGGGCTAGGGTTGCGTTACTGGCTACGTTATCTCGACTGCTGCTTGTTCGGTAAGTTGCGCCAGTTCAACAGGTCGAGGCAACAACATCTGGAGAT
>JAYVDT010000344.1:0-4589 GCA_043749265.1 Rhodanobacteraceae bacterium
CAAGCACCACCTCCGCAGCATCACCGTCGCCAAAGGCATCCTCACCGAGCGCTATCGCGACGTGAACCTCCGCGACTACGCCGTCCGCAACGCCTCCGCCGAGCCCCGCACCATTCTCATGGAACACCCCATCAGCCCTGGCTTCCAACTTCAAAATGCCGGTGGAGCCGGCCCGGAAGACACATCCCTCAAGCCGGAAGAGAGCACCGCCAGTCTCTACCGTTTCCGGCTTAACGTCCCCGCGCACGAGACAGCCCACCTCAGGATCGCCGAAACCCGCTCCTACCCCCGCACCATCCAGATCGGCGGCATCAACGAGAACCAGATCCGCATCCTCCTGCAGGACCTCGGCACGGATAGCACTTCAAATACAGCCCTGATGCAGCAGCTTCAGCCCGTTCTGGACGCCCAGCGCCACCTCGCCGAACTCAACCAGAGGCGGCAGGCCATCGACACGCAACTCAACCGCCTACGCGGAGAAGAAGAGCGCCAGCGCGCCAACATCGTAGCCCTCAAGGACACCGACAAGACCGCCCAGAAGCGATTCGTCGACGAACTGGGCCGCATGGAAGACCAGATTCTCGACCGCCAAAAGCAGCTTGAGACGTTCGACAAAGAGATCCAATCCGCCCAGCAGGACCTCTCCAACAAAGTCCAGACTGTCCAGTTTGACCAGACTTTGGAACCTTAAAACGGTCTACCCATAACCGGCTTGCCCCACCCTCGCCAAAGGCCGGGTGGGGCAAGCTAGGCATCCTGTCCAAACTAACTACCGACCTATTGGTGGTTGGTAGTTTGCCCTTTGACAGTAGGGACTCGTGGATAATAACCGCTCCGGGTCCGAACATCGAGGCGACCGAAGCCCTTGTCCTTGGCTTCGACATGCACCTGGCGATATCCACCCTTGCTTGGCGGGTTCGTCGTCCGATACGCAATCGTGTACTGGGTCCTGATATCCTCAGCGACCTCCGCCGCCACCCCGTCCACTTCCTTGAGCGACTTGGGGAAATACGCCACGCCACCTGTCTGCTGAGCGATTGTCTCCAGCACCCGCCTTGCATGCCGGGCTTCACGCTTATCCGTATCCTGTCCAAACAATAGGCCAATGCAATAGATCACAGGCCCATCCAGATCCTGAATACGACGGATCGCTTGCTCCAGCGTAGCGCTTGATGCGTTATCTTCACCATCCGTGATAACGATCAGCACTTGTTTCGGGTTTTTTGCGTTCTTCGTCAGATAATCCGCACTGGCAACCAGCGCGTCATACGCTGCCGTGCCGCCGCTCGGCTTGATGTAACTGAGCCCCTGCTGCAACTTGTCCAGGCTGGTCGTGAAATCCTGATCGATAAACGCCTCGGAATTGAAGTCCACCAGAAACTCCTCATCCTTCGGATTGGATAGCTTCACCAGATCCAGGGAAGCCTTCTCGACCGCCGGCAATTTGTCATACATGGACCCGGAATTATCAATCAGCAGACCAATCGACACCGGCAGATCCTCGTGCCGAAAGCTGCTGATTGTCTGCGGAACGCCATCTTCATAAACACGAAAAGCGCTTTGCTGAAGCGTTTGCACGCTACGTCCGTTGCCGTCGATGACCGAGGCATTCAGTTGAACTTCATAAGCATCCTGGGTCAGCGTGTAACGCCCGGTAGACCCCTTCGTCACGCTTCCAACCCCTGGCGGCGCGGAACCCTCAGTCCCCGAAATGACCGAGTCCGGATCTGGCGAAGGCGCAGGATCGCGGTCCACATTCAACGGCAGCGGAGTGCGCACAGAGGGATTCTGCGCCTGAATCCCCGCAGTCCCCAACCATGTCAGCGCTATAAACCCAAAGAAAAATACCCTACTGCGAAGGTGCATAGTACCCCTGGCGAAAGTGCACCGACAACGGAGGAAGTCCCGGCGGCTGCACCAGTCGCACCTTCAATTTACGCCAGTTTCCATCCTTCTTCATCTCCGACGGACGATACCCCACCACATATTCATTCCGCAGCTCCTGGCTGATGCGCGATGCGATGTCCGCCATGTCCCCAGCATCTGTCACTTTGAACATGCGCCCGCCAGTCATCTCGGAGATATCCGTAAGCAGAACCGGCCCCAACTCTTCCTCGGTCGTCGGCGCGTACTGATCGAAAATACCAATCGCATAGATCTGCACGTCGCTCTCTCGCACCACGCGCCGCAACTCACCCTCCGAGTAGCGACTCCGGTTATCGCCACCATCAGAGATAATAAGCAGGGCTTTCCGCTCATATTTAGCTTGCTTCAACTTATTAATCCCCAAATACACCGCGTCGATCAGCGCCGTCCGATTCTGTGGCTTCAACATCACCATGCGGGCCTCTACGTCATCCACATCGGAGGTGTAATCCACAATCACTGCGGGCTTGTCGTTGAATCCCACGACGAAGAACTCATCCAACGGATTCGATGTTCGCAAAAACTCGCTCAGCGCCTTCCGCGCCCGCACGAACTTTGCCTGCATGCTGCCGCTCAGGTCAAAGATGATGCCAATCGTTACTGGAGCATCTTCCGTTGAAAACGTCTTGATCTGCTGCCCCAGGTTATTGTCAAAAATTTGAAAATTAGGCGCTTCGAGCCCTGTGACGAGGCGATTCAACGGATCCGTCACCGTCATTGGTACCAGCACCAGGTTCGCCTCTACCTTCATTCGATGAACGCGCGACTCAGGAGCGGATAAGGACCCCGGAGCCTCAGGCGACTTTGCCGGCTGGCCCACCGGTGTATTCACCTGTCCCAGCGGATTCTCCTGCGCCCCCACGGCACGCACCTGGGCAAAACCCATAACGAACATCCCGACCAGCACAAGCAGCCACTTCCCCGAACCCGTACGATAATTTTCCATAATGATCGCCTCGATCCGAAGACACCTGCCAACCTCTCGCAGGTTACACCCGAACCTATGGCCACCGCCATGAACCTGAACCGGACTATTCCATCTCACGACGCCATGTAAAGACAGTGTTGACGCCATAGTTCCAAAGCGAACTGATTGCCGTACCCAACACCCCGGCCAGCAGCCACGGCATCCCGCGATGCATCAACATGCTTGCAAATGACACGTTAATCAGCGCTCCGACGGAGCAGGCAACGTAAAACTTTAGCAAACCGCCAACCAATGCAACTCCTCGCAGCCGCTCATTGCGGAAGGTGGCAACGTTGTTCAACAAAAAATTAGACGTCATAGCGAAGAAAGTAGCTACTATCTGCGCCTGCACAAACGGTAACAGTCCCCTGCCAAACAGCGCCGCGAGCACTAAAAGGTGAAGCCCTAGCCCAAGTACGCCAACACCCAGGAACAACACAAAGCGAGTCGGAACCCAACGACCAACCAACTTGTCCAGAATCAGGAACAAATATTCAAGCTGGACGTTGGTATCCAGCTTGCTTTCTCCCGCCTGTCGCATCCGGAACCGATACGGAATCTCAACCACGCGCGGCGGCGTGCGGCTTGTCGCGAGGATATCGACAAGAATTTTGAACCCGGACCCCGTCAGCCGCGGCGCCTGCGCCCGTAAAAAGCCAGCCTCCACCATAAAGAAGCCGCTCATCGCGTCCGTCACCTCACAGTGGCAGACCATGCGGCTGATCCGACGCCCCAGATGGCTCAGCTGCTCACGCCCCCGACCAAACTCTCCCATACTGCCGCCAGCCACGTTTCGGCTCGCCACCACGACATCCGCTCCGTCATCCTCAATCCGCTGAAGCATCGCTGGCAGAAGCGCCTCGTCATGTTGCAGGTCGGCATCCATCACCGCGATGTATGGTGCAGCCGAACTCATCATCCCCTCAATACAAGCGGAGGCGAGCCCCCGGCGACCGATCCGTTCAATCACTCGTACCCGTTGATCCACCCGGGCTACATCCCGCAACACCTGTGCCGTCCCGTCCGGCGAGTGGTCGTCCACAAAGACCACCTCCCATGCCACCCCTTCCAGCGCCGTCGCCAGCTTTTCCAACAAAACCATCACATTTTCACGCTCGTTGAACGTGGGCACCACCACCGTTAGCTCCAGCGCCGGACGCACAGCGTTCGGAGTAGTCCAGGCAGGATCGCTCTCCATCAGAAGCCCATCGATCATCCAAGCCCTCCGAGCACTGTCCAAATCGCTTGCCTCATGCAATCTCGTCCCTCCAAGGATAACGGCTGGACGGCGCTTCACCTATCGGCGTTCATCCACCGGGACTCCGGATCAATGCAGGATAATGAAGTTCATGCGTCTCCCGCTCCATCCATCTCATGCCGCAGCGGAGCCAGCCTGACATGCCCACCCCCGTATTCGGTGGCCCGCTCAGCCCCGCTGCCAAGACCTTCCTAATCCTACTTGTCGGCGCCTGCGGCATGGCTAGCCTCCTCGCCCTGCTCCCGGCCGCCGGCCACGACCAGATGTGGCTCCTCTACGCCGCGCGCCTCGTCCTCCATGGCGCACCGCTCTACGGCCCCCAGGTCTTCGAGACCAACCCCCCGCTCATCATCTGGCTTTCGATGCTTCCTGAGGCACTCTCCGACGTCACGCACCTCCCGGATACCGCCCTCGGCAAACTCTTTGTCGCAGCCCTTG
>JAYVDT010000345.1:0-14153 GCA_043749265.1 Rhodanobacteraceae bacterium
CTCCTGGTCTTTTTGTCGGAAGCCGCGAACGCCACCAGTTGCGTCGCTGTTGAACTGAAACGTGGCAAGGGTCCGTAGGCGAGGATCAGATTGGCCATACGTGCAAACTCTTCGCCGGTGATCGACTTTCTCGCAAGCCCAAGGTGCAGTGCGGCGATCGATCCCCAGGCGACCGCTTCCCCATGGAGTAAACGTTTGTAGCCCGTCGCTGCCTCGATGGCATGTCCTAGCGTGTGGCCGAAGTTGAGCGTCATTCGAACACCGGACTCTTTCTCGTCCTTAGCCACGACGTCGGCCTTAACTTTGATCGAGGCTCCGATAACGCGGCTCAAATATTGGGGCTTCCCGGCGAGAATAAGCGCCTTGTTTCTTTCGATGTAAGCAAACAACTTCGCATCGTGAATGATGCCAGCTTTGATCGACTCCTGCAGTCCTGCGCGAAGTTCTCTGGCGGGCAAGGTTGAGAGAAGATCGACGTCGGCGAAGACTGCACGGGGATGATAAAAGCTGCCTAAGAGGTTCTTGCCGGCAGCCAGATTTACCCCCGTCTTGCCGCCAACCGAAGAATCCACCTGAGCCAGAAGCGTGGTTGGAACCTGGACGTAGGGAATGCCGCGCATATAAATTGCCGCGAGAAATCCCGTGACATCGCCGATAACCCCGCCGCCAAACGCAATCAGCAAAGAGTCGCGGTCTGCCCCGGCTTCCGCGAGTTGCTCGGCCAGACTCTCCACTGCGACGAGGCGTTTGTGTTTCTCTCCAGGGGGCAAAAAGAGGACGGTTGGGCTGGCGGCCTCGGGAAAGGAGGCCCTGACCTGGGTAGACCAGATCTTCCAGATGTTTGGAGAGGTAATAAGAAATGGCCGATAGGGCTTACCAGCTGCCAGCTTCTGCAGGCGCTTGTGCAGCGTTGAGAGGAGACCCTGGCCCACCAAGATGTCGTATGCAGCAGATGCGGTAGAAAGACGTATGACGGAGGAAGGCACGATGTCTTCATCCTACCGCAGTCAATCCGCCTACCCGAGTCGGAGGAGTAGTGGCACTACAACGCCGGAAAATGTCTGCAGGCAACCCGTGATCGCAGATAAGATGGCCGTCGGCGCTCGAAACACGCCGGTATCGCAATGCATCTAACGAATGACTTTCAGGGGCGAGGAACCAACCATGTCCACCCAGTTTGCACGTAGTTCTCGTTGCCGAGCTGATCACGTGAGCGCAATCGGTGAAACTCCTATGGAGCCATGACGGGCTTCTTGTAAGCGATGGAAACTAGGATTGTGATTGCTAAGATTCCAACGATAACCCCCAGCGAAAGCAAGGGGCCGACGTCGTAAAGGCTCGCTGTCAGCATCTTGATTGCGGCGAATGTGAGCACGGCCGCAAGCCCGTAGTGCAGGAACCGCAACTGCTTCAACATAAGAGCGAGCAGGAAGAAGAGCGACCGCAGCCCCATCACTGCCAGAATGTTGGACGTGTACGCCAGGAACGGATTCCGCGTGATCGACAACACCGCCGGAATGGAATCCAACGCAAAGATGATGTCAGCAGTCTCAATCGCTATCAGCGCCAGCATCAGCATCGTGGCCATGCGCTGGCCATTTTCTACCGCGAAGAAAACGTCCGAACGTAAGCTGACGGGATGTATCCGTGAGATCCAGGCGATCCAACGCGGCGGCTTCTTGGAAGTTTCGCCCCCATCCGGTATTACGAGCCGAATAGAGGCCCCGAGAAGAATGATGGCAAAGAGATAACTGATCCATTGGAACCGCGCCAACAGCCCAAGGCCTGCGGCAATAAGAGCGCCGCGCATTAGAATCGCACCGAGGACCCCCCAGAACAACACTCGCGGTTGGAAAGTCGGGGAAATGCGAAAGACGCGAAAGAGCAACAGGAAGACGAAGAGGTTGTCGATGGACAGCGACTCTTCAATCGCGTAGCCAGCAAGAAACTGGGTGGCCGGGGGGCCTCCCATGGTGCGGAAGACGTAGACTGCGAACGCCAGGGCGGCGGCAACCCACATCACCGTCGCGGCAACCGCATTGCGGTGCTGACGCTGCGCCCGAGCCTTCGGGGCAAGCGCCGAAAGTCCCCAACGCGAATACAACAATTCAAGACCGAGTAGCACCAGCAGCGCTAGATGGAAACCGACCCACTCCGAGCGATTGGCCAGCCAATGGATTGGGAAAGCAGACATATTAATATGATGGTACTTTGCGATCCTCTAAAAGGAGAATTACTGTAATGACAGGACTTCCGTTCCCAATTTAGGATGTGCTGGTCGCATATTCGCTTTCAAATCGTTTGAGGTGTCAGGATGAAAATGCAATTCGGCATGATGTTGTTGGGCTTGGGACTGGTTGCCACCGCGGCAGCACAGGCACCAGCCGGAGCGCCCGCTGGATCCATGGGCATCTGCAAAGACGGAACCTACTCGATGCAGGCCAAGAAGGAAGGCGCGTGCCGCGGCCATAAGGGCGTGCAGACCTGGTACGCAGCTGATGCCGCTCCGGCAGCGAAGGGTGTAGCAGCCGCTCCAGCAGCAAAGGCTACAACGGCATCTGTGGCTGCAAAAGTCGCTCCCACTCCGGCGCCCGCAATCAAGGCAATGCCGGCACCCACGCCAGCGCAGAGCGTACCATCCCGTCCTGCAGCGACAGCAGCAGCAGCAACGGCAGCCATGCCAGTTCCGACAGCCACGGCACCCACACCCACCAAGACCGGCAAGCGCATGAGCCCGCAGGAAGCAGCCGCTCAGAAGCCCCTGGCTCCAGGTGGCGGCCCGGGGTTAGTCTGGGTCAATACCGAGAGCAACGTGTATCACTGCAACGGTGATGCGTTCTATGGCAAGACAAAGGCCGGAACCTACATGTCCGAAGCCGACGCCAAGGCCAAGGGCGCACACGGCCAACGCGGCAAGACCTGCGCCGGAAAATAATTCTCGCCCGACAGAGAAAGCCCCCGAGATGTCGGGGGCTTTCTCTGTTTTGTTTCCAGCGAGGTCATGAGCGAGCGCGCTCCAGAACCACCGCATAGAAGCCGTCGCACGGATGCACGCCTGGTAACGTCCGCAAAGCACCATCCCGGACCATGGTTGCTGTATCGCCCGTGATGCCAGGAATCTTCGGCAGCAATTCGGCCACCGAGACTCGCTGCCAACCCGAAGCGACCGCGTCCACAACACGCTCACATTCTTCTGGCTCCAGCGAGCAGGTTGAATAGACCAGCCGTCCGCCGGGAGCGAGACCCTCTAGAGCGACTTCAAGAATCTGACGCTGCCGCTCGCCCTGACGAGTCAGTTCCTCCGGCTTCAATCTAAGTCGAATTTCAGGGTTGCGGCCTAATGTCCCAGTTCCACTGCAAGGTACATCGCAGAGGATCAGGTCGTATTCGCCAAGTTTGGTTGGGGGAATTACCGCGTCGACGACCGCCGTCTTGACTTCGGCAGCATAGGGAAAGCGTCGCAGTCGTGCCTGCATGTGCCGTAAGCGCTTGACGCTGATGTCGGTAGCGCGCACCTCTGCTCCAGACAGCCGCAGTGCCAGCATCAGGGTCTTTCCTCCAGGCGCGGCGCAGCAGTCCCAGACTTTGGCAGGTCTTCCCTCGACCACTGGTATCGCAGCCACAGCGAGTTCGGCTACCAATCGCGAGCCATCATCTATCTGTGGCAATGATTCGTCGTGGGCGAAGAGTCGCCCGCCTTCGGGCTCTTGCTGATCGGCGGCGCAGACTGCAATTGCGGCCTCTCGTCCGTAAGCTTCAACCCAGCGCTCCACCAGCCAACGCGGATGGCCGAGGCGCTCGGCGAAGGCAGCGGTCGATTCGTAGACGCGCTCCCCTGGCTTTTGCGCGGTGGCCAGCTTACGCAGGATGGCGTTCACCATGCCGCTCGCGTGCGGATTTCCTGCTGCCCGGCACATCTCGACGCTCTCACTGAGGGCTGCATGGGCCGGGATGCGATCCATGTGCAGGAGTTGGAAGGCGCCAATCCGCAGCGTGAGGGCGACTGGGTCGGCCAGTTTTTGGTCAGGCCGCTCGAGCAGGGTCCGTATGCGAGCATCAAGAGCGATCTGCCAACGGAGCACTCCCATGACAAGCGCGGTTGCCAGATGGCGGTCGGCTTCGGACAGTTCTTCCATGCCGGGGCCTCGCAGCAAGTCGTCGCTGTGGCCCTTGGCTGCTTCCACGGCCGTTAGGATCTCGAACGCAACGCGCCGTGCGGGTGTGATTTTCGCCTTGGCCACCGCTGCCCCGAGCGTTGGGCCCGCGCTGGCTGGGCGGGCTTTTACGAACTTCTTCGGCACGCGTCCACCCGCCGCCACGACCGCCGCCGCCGCATCCAGACCTGGCACGCTGGTCACTGGCGGCTTGGATTTCCATGCGCGACGCCCCGCTGCCTGTCCTTGATTCTTCAATGCCCCACCCGCTCGCCCGTCTTAACTTGAAACCCGTTCAATAGATCCACTGCGCTCATCCTCTTCTTTCCTTCCATCTGTACCTCTAGAAATTCCACCCGCGAGTCCTTGCAACCAGCCAGCAACCTTTGGCTGTCGACTTCCAGCCTTCCCGGCTCTCCCTGTCCTTCTGCAATCCGCATCTTGTGGATGATCAGTTTCTTTCCGCGAAACCACGTGAACGTACCGGGCCAGGGCTGGAAACCTTTCCACCGATTCACCAGATTCGTCGCCGTCCGCGAAAAATCCATTCGGGCATCTTCGCGCTTCAGGATCGGTGCAAGCGTTGCCAAGGCGTGATTCTGTTCGACCGGTATGACCGAATTATCCTCCAGCCCGGCCAGAGTCTTCACCATCAACTTGCAGCCGACCGCCGCCAGGCACTCATAGACATCTTCCGCGGTCTCTTCCGGAGCGATGGGCTCAACCTGAGCCAGCAGTATTGGGCCGGTATCCAGCCCGGCGTCAAGCTTCATCGTGGTTACGCCACTGAGAATCTCGCCGTTCGCGACCGCCCACTGGATCGGCGCGGCTCCTCGATACTTGGGAAGCAGCGAACCATGCAGATTGATGCAGCCATAACGTGGAAGATGCAGCATCCACGCTGGAATAATCCGCCCGTAAGCAACGACCAGGATCGCATCCGGCTGGAGCGCCTCCAGGCGTTCACGGAACTCGGTGTTGAGCTTGATCTTTTCTGGTTGGACGACGGGAAGGCCGCGCCGGAGTGCCGCAGCTTTGACGGCTCCCGGTTGCACCTGCATTCCCCGCCCAGCGGCGCGGTCAGGCTGCGTCACAACTAGGAGAACCTCGTGACCAGCGGCAACTACCGCTTCCAGGGTTCCCACTGCGAACTCTGGAGTGCCACAAAACACCAGCCTCATTCGATTCCCTCTCTTGGATTCGTCAACGCCCAGCCGTCAACAACAGCGGAGCAAACAAACCGCAAAGTGGACCAAAACGGTGCGCATCACTTACCATTCACCGTTCTTTTGCATCTTGCGGATCTTGCGGTTGACCAGTTCGCGCTTAAGGCGGCTAATGCGGTCGATGAAGAGGACGCCGTCAAGGTGGTCAATCTCGTGCAGCAAGGCTCGCGCGAGGAGTTCTTCCCCTTCGACTTCAAACCACTTACCATGCGCATCCTGCGCTTTAACCTTGACCCAGGCTGCCCGCGCGACTTTTTCGCGAATATCCGGCAGGCTTAGGCAGCCTTCTTCCTCCACCTGCTTGCCTTCTATTGCGACAACGATCGGATTGACCAGCGCGATCTTCTCTTCAGGATTCTTTCCGAAGCTGACGTCGATGACCGCGATGCGGAGGGAAAGAGAGATCTGCGGAGCCGCGAGACCAATTCCCTGCGCGGCGTACATGCTTTCAAACATCTCTTCAACGAGCGTCCTAAGCGTATCGTCGAAGGTGGTTACTTCCTCGCCGCGCTGAGTCAACACCGGGTCGGGCCACTTCACGACCTCGTGAATCTTGCCTGCAAACTTTTTTTTCGCTGCTGTCTTCGTTGCCACTTCCTGACTCCTTCTACTCTAAAACCTGCGAATCTGTTCCCGGTAGCCGTCAAAGTTGCGTTTCATCTCTACCAGAGAATCACCGCTAAATTTGTCAATCATCAACCGCGCAATCGTCAACGCGACCATCGCCTCTGCCGCTACACCGGCTGCCGGAACGACGCACACGTCGCTGCGCTCATAGGCCGCCTTTACTGGCTCGCGAGTCTCGAAACTTACGCTCGCCAATGGCCGGCGGAGGGTTGAAATCGGCTTCAGGTAACCACGTACGACGACATCTTCTCCGTTCGAGATGCCGCCCTCGATGCCGCCTGCGTTGTTGCTTTCCCGGGAAAACCGCGTGAACTTTGCGCCGCCATCTTCCGGCTCTGCCTCCCCTTGTTCGTATGCGATGGCGTCATGGACGGTAGAGCCCATCGAACTCGCCGCTGTAATGCCGCGACCGAGCTCAACCGCCTTAACCGCCTGAAGACTCATCACTGCCTGTGCGAGCAAGCCATCCAAACGCTCATCCCAGTTCACGTGGGTTCCAACGCCTGGCGGCAAGCCGTGGACCACGACTTCAAATACGCCGCCAATTGTGTCGCCAGTTCGTAGTGCGCGGTCAACCTCCGCTTTCATGCGCCCTTCTGCGTCGGCGTCGACGCAATTCAGCAGAATTTCTTCCCTTGCATTGGCGGCTGCGATCTCATCCCAAGCTGCATCCCGGCCAAGTTCAACCGCGCCCACCCGGATGACGTGGCTTCCGACCTGCACCCCGAACTCCGCCAGTAGCATCTTCGCAACCGCTCCGCACGCCACCCTGGCTGCGCTCTCACGAGCACTCGCGCGTTCAAGAACATATCTCGCATCGGCGAAGTTGTACTTCAGACTGCCTGCAAGATCGGCATGGCCTGGCCGAGGGCTTTTGACCGACTTGTGCTTGTCCGAGTCGCCAGCTTCCACCGGAAGAATCTCTTCCCAATTCTTCCAGTCCTTGTTGGCGAGTGTCATCGCAACCGGCGAGCCAATGGTCTTGCCGTGGCGAACCCCGCTCAATATATGTGCCGTGTCCCGCTCGATCCGCATGCGTCCGCCGCGGCCGTACCCCTGCTGCCGACGCCAGAGTTCGCGGTCGAGTCTCTCCTGCACCACCGGCACTCCGGCAGGCAGTCCGCTCACCAACGCAACGAGCGCCTCCCCGTGACTCTCTCCGGCTGTCGAAAATCGAAGCATTTATCCGTCCAGGCGCCGCGTAATCAAAGCAGCGCAAGCTTCGATTGTAACAACCCACCTAAGATTCAAGTTTGTCGAACATGCCGGGCACCGTGCCAATCAAAGGTACTTTCGATTCCTCTTCCGGCTCGACCTCGACCGACGAAGGCAAAGCCGGCGTAGGGTCAATCGGCAGCCCCGCTGCAAGGTATCGCGCCGAGTTGAACAGCGGCCGCTCCATGCTCCGCACCCAGTCAGTCGTCTCGTCGGCTCTTCTACCGGAGCTTTCCGCCGCTGCGAATTCACGCCGCATCGCCGAGAACTTCGCTTCCAGGTCATCGAGCGCGGAAAGAAGCATCGCCTCCGGCGTCATGGGAAGCTTCGGGCTGCCGAATTCGTACTTGCCGTGGTGGCTTAGAATCATGTGTTCTACGAGGATGCGCAGCCGCTCTGGAAACGGCTGCAGAGCCTGCACCTTCTCTCGGAGCAGACCCTGCGCGATCGAGATATGCCCGATCATCTGGCCTTCCAGGGTGTAGTTGAAGTTCGTCTTCCAGCTCAGTTCTTTCACCTTGCCGATATCGTGCAGGATCGCTCCCGTGACAACCAGATCGGGGTCTGCCTCCGGATAAAATGGCGCGACTGCAATCCCCAGCTTCGCTAATCCAAGCACATGTTCCAGCAACCCGCTGATCCAGGCATGATGGAGCACTTTGGCCGCCGGGGCTACGCGAAACGCTGGGCCAAGCTCCGGATCGTCCAGAAAAGCGAGCACCAACCGCTTCAAATCCTCATTCCGGAAGGCCGCCACAATGCCACGAAGCTCAGCATCCATCTCCGCGGCGGGACGCTCGGACACGGGCTGAAAGTCGGAGGTGTCAACCTCGCTCGCTGCCGCGTTCCGGAGCTTGGTCAACGTAAGCTGCCACTTACCCTGATACTTCGAAATCAGTCCCTGAACCTTGACATAGCAGCCCTCATCACAGGTGGAGAAGGCCTCGGTGAACTCATCCCACATCCGGGCCTCAAAAGAACCGGTTTTGTCGCTCAAGATAAGCGCCAGGTACTGACCGCCACCTGTCTTCTTTTCGCGCAATTTCACCTGCGACAGGCAGAAATAGCTGGTCACTACAACATTCTCAAACCGGGGGGCGTCCGCTACGTAGAAGTCCTTCATCGTGTCATCAGAGTAACGCGGTCAACGGAAAACGCGAGAGCCTAAGCCCCCGCGTCACCCACAAGAAACAATTTGGTTGAGCAACCAGCTAAACTCCAGGCGGCGGAATGGGTGTCCCCTGCTGCGGGGCGCCGGGCGTCGGCTGGGTGACGGGTGGGAGCGTGGTATCGTTCGGAATGTTGGAAGCCGGACGGGGTACCGAGGAGTTCGGGACCGCAGGAGTCTGCGACGGACGAGTCGAGGGCGGGGTTGTATCCGTTGGTGCAAGCGAAGGACTCGCCGTTTGATCAACCGGCGTCAAAATGGGCTTTACCTTTGGCTCCTTGTCGGCCATCCGCTCCTTCGGTGCTCCCTTTACCTTCCTGGCCTTCTTCGGCTTCTTCGACGTATCGCCCCCCAGCCCCAGCGGAGCAGCTTGAACCTTGGTGGCAGCCTGTTCTTCGACCGTCATCGGGATCGACTTCGCATTTACTTTTTCCAGCTTCTTCGCGCTAAACGTCTGAGCCTTGCGCTCCTTCAGTTCCTGCGCTCGGGCACTGAACCTGGTTTTTTTGGCCTCGGGCGCCCGGGGCGTGAGCGGATTATCTGCCAGGTCGGCGGAGATTGAAGCCGACGGGGCTGTCGGAGTGGTCGCGCTGCCCAGCGTCTCTGCCGGGATTGCTCCGGGAGTGACCACGGGGTCAGTGGTCGTCGCGACGTCATCGGTGCCGCCCGAAAGCGCGGTCCGCGGTGCCTGTCCAAAGCGAATCTTTTCCTTCCGCATCATCTTGGGCGCTTTACCGCTGGCTGTCTTGACCGGCGCGGTAATCACCGCCATACCCGTGTTCGGGTCGGCCGCAGCGGCCTTCAAATCAGCGCCTGTGAGCGTCCGGGTTCCCGTGGTATCGGGCGATGCCACCTCAGGCGTCGTCTTCGCAGCCGAAAAACGTCCGCCGCGATCAAAGCGAACGGTCTGCTTCGGCTTCTTTTTCTTGGGTACTGGAGGCGCGTAGGCCGTAAATACCGGCTTGGTTTCGTTCGAACTTGCCCCGGAGTCTACGAATCCAGGCTGCACGTCAATATAAGCCTGCTCACGAGCCTTGGTCAGGTAGGCACGCAGTGCGGGTTGCATGGCCTGCATGTACATCGCTTCCTGAATTTGCGGTTCTACAGCAGTCATCGGGGCTGGCCCTTCCTGCACATGCTCCGTGACCTTCAAAATTACGAAGCCCTGCCGCGTACGAATCGGCTGGGTCGATTCTCCAACCTTCAAATCAAAGGTCTGATCTTCCAAAACCTTGGCCAGTGCCCCGCGTTTGAACAGGCCAAGCTCGCCACCCTGCGCCGCGGAAGGTCCACCGGAGAATTTCTTTGCCAGGTCCGCGAAGTCGCCACTGGTCATTACCTTCGACTTCAAGTCGTTGGCTTTGGCCTCTGCCTGCGAAATTTCAGCCTGACTCGCAGTCTCGGGCAGCGGAATCAGAATCTCGCTCAACCGAACCTGCTCGGGCTGTGTGAACTCGGCCTTATGCTCCGCGTAAAACTTTGCCTCATCTCCCTGGCTAATCTGCAGGCGCCTACCGACCTCGTCCCGAACCACTTGTTGCGTCAGGATCTGGTTGCGAATCTGCGCTTTAAAGTCCTCAAAGCTAATTCCCTGCTGCTTGGCCGCCTTCTCAAGGTCGTCCAGCGAGTCCATCTTGTTTTGCTTGCGAATATCGTCAAGCTGGCGAATCACATCCGCATCCGCGTTGAGCCCAAGCTCTTTGGCACGCGAGAGCAGAAGCTGCTTGTCGATCATGTCGCGCAACATATTCTTCTGTTGCGCGGCGAGTTCAGAAGGACTGCCGTGGTTCTGGGCAGACTCCTGCTCCAGTTGTTGCTCGGCGCGGACCACGTCGCTGCGACTAATGATCTGGTCGTTGACGCGCACGACAACATCTTCCACCACCACACCGTGGGGCGTAATTGCCGCCGGCAACGGTGGCAGATTGATCTGCTGCATTGGAGCCTCGACGGTGTTGGACCCGGAGTATCGCGGAGCCTTGACCACCTGCGCTGAGGCGAAGCCCCCCAGGAACATTCCGACTGAAACGGCGCTCACCAGCGCATATCGACGCGTGGACTGCAAACTCAAGCTAACCCGGCCAAATCTCGTCACTTTCGAAGTCAAAAGAAATCTCTCTTCCATCAGAAAACCGCACCACCAAAATTTTGAGGTCAAGCTTTGGACGCAGCTAGCCACAAACTTGGTATCCGAATCTCACCATTCTACTCGGCTAACCCTGCCCTGCTATACTCCGTCCAAGAAATTGAAAGTTCAGACGCGTAAATTTTGCACTGCCATGCAGTCTAATCGGCGCGTCGAACGAGGTTATCTAGACGATGGCTCCCCGCTCCCGCCGCGCACTTTTATCTGTTACGGTCTTCCTCGCCACCTGCGGGATTCTTGGTTCGGTCATCAGCCAGAGGGTCTCGGCGCAATCTGCGTCCGACGAATCCACCCTCCGCGACTCGCTCAAATCCTTCACCTCCGTTTACTCCGTGATCGAGCAGAACTACGCCGAAAAGATGGATCCCGACCGCACCGACAAGGCCATCTACGACGGCGCCATCCCTGGCATGCTGCACGTTCTGGACCCCCACAGCAACTTCTACGACCCCAAGGCCTTCGCCCAGATGCGCGAAGATCAGCATGGCCGCTACTACGGCGTGGGCATGACCATCCAGCCGCAGCTTGTCGACGGCAACTTGAAAATCTTCATCCTCTATCCTTTTGAAGGTACTCCTTCCTTTAAAGCAGGGATCAAGCCAGGCGACCAGATCCTTACGGTAGACGGGAAATCCACCGACGGCATGGACTCTGCCGCTGTCGCCTCCATGCTGAAGGGGCCCCGCGGCACCCATGTCATCGTAACCATGGCCCGCGAGGGTCATGACAAGCCGATGACGTTCGACCTGGTACGCGACGAGATTCCGCGGCCTTCCGTGGACCTTGCGTTCCAGATTCGCCCCAATGTCGGTTATATGCACGTCACCAACTTCCAGGAGACGACCGCACGGGAAGTAGGCGAAGCACTCGACAAGTTCCGCCAGGATGGCCCGCTGAAAGGCCTGGTCATCGATCTGCGCGGTAACCCCGGTGGCCTGCTCAATCAGGCTGTTGATATGTCCGACAAATTCCTGCAAAAGGGCCAGGTTGTCGTTTCGCAGCATGGCCGAGCCGCCGCTGACCAGGTCTACTCCGCAAGCCGTGGCGAGCAGGGGCCAAAATACCCTGTCGTCGTCCTAGTGAACCGGAATACTGCCTCCGCTGCCGAAATCGTCTCGGGCGCGCTGCAGGATCACGACCGTGCGCTCATCGTAGGTGAAACCACCTTCGGCAAGGGACTTGTGCAGACCGTCTTCACCGTCAGCCAGAACACCGGTCTGGCACTGACGACGTTCCACTACTACACCCCGTCCGGACGTCTTATCCAGCGGCCATACGACAACATGAGCCTATACGACTACTACTATGTCCGCGACGCCTCCAACCCCAAGAACAATAGCAACCGCGAGGTCAAGCTCACGGATGAGGGCCGCACCGTCTATGGCGGCGGAGGAATCACCCCGGACGAACATATCGATCCGATCAAGTCGAATCATGTTCAGGAAACGCTGCTCCAGCACTATGCCTTCTTTAATTTTTCCAAGCACTATCTCGCAAACCATACAGTCTCAAAGGACTTCAACGTCGACGAGCCGATTCTCGGCGAGTTCAAGACTTTCCTGAAAATGAAGAAGATCGAAGTTTCGGACAGCGATATCGCTTCGAATCTCGACTGGATCAAGGAATCCATCAAGAGTGACCTCTTTACCTCGCAGTACAGCCAGATTGAAGGCCAAAAAGTTCGGGCACAGTGGGATCCACAGATTCAAAAGTCGATCACCTTCCTCCCTCAGGCGCAAGCTTTGGAGGAACATCTAAAGTCAAAGGGTACGACCACCGCCACTCGCTAAACTCACTTTGGAAAAGGGCCGCGGGAGCAGCGCGGCCTTCTTCTTTTGGACCTCCCGCTCCCCATCGACGGAGCTCATGTGGCGTGAGATAGCTAATGGCGCTTCAGATCTAGAGACCAGAACCAATGCACAAGTCCAGACATGATCCCGCATCTTCAAACCAGATACTTGAGCAAGCTGGCGAGCGCAATCGTGTCAGTTCGGCTGAGGCTTCCTCAAAGGGTGTGCGAGGGGATGAGGGCTTCCTGCTGGTGGGTGCGATTGTCCTGGTCTTTCTCGTCGTTCTGGCTTTGACCATCGCCGCACCGCAGATTGCCATGTCCCTCAAACGGGATCGAGAGATAGAAGCCACGCACCGCGCGAACCAATATGTACGGGCGATCCAGCTCTACTATAAGAAGTTCCAGCACTACCCCGGCTCGCTCGAACAGCTTGAAAAAACGAATAATCAACGATTTCTCCGCCAACAGTATCTGGACCCACTCACCGGCAAGTCCGACTGGCGAGTGATCCATGTTGGCGAAAACAAGACCACAGTCAAAGGCTTCTTTGGCGAGGATCTGCCTGGCTTGCAGGCGGGCCTTGGATCCGCTGCCGGGATGAGTAGTCCGACCTCCGGCACCGGATCAGCCTTCTCAAACTCGCCGGGTTCAGGAAGTGGCGGGATTGGCGGATCAACAGGTGGCCCCCAATCCCCGGGCGGCAGAAGCCCCGGGAGCGGCCCCATTGGTGGCGGGACAGACTCAGGCTCAACTGGCATCAGCAGTCAATCTGCCAGTGGCTTTAAAGGAACCGGGGGACCGATCATGGGCATTGGCACGTCGCGGTCTGGCAGCGCCATCGTGACAGTGAACGGCGTTTCCACCTATGAGGAGTGGGAGTTTCTCTATGATCCCCGCATCGAAACCTTGAAGGCCAAAGGGAGCCTCCTAGGTGGGCTATCATCCGGCGTACCCAGTAAGAGTGGTCTGGGACAACTTGGCTTTGGAGACGGGGGAGCCACAGGATCGCCACCTCCCTCCCCGACAACGCCGCCCAGGTAAATGCCCACGCAGATTCACTGAAATTTTCAGCCACGACTCGAAGTACAGGCGCAAAGATAAGTTGAAGAGGAAATGCGGTTGATTTTCGTCTACGTTTGGAGCGGGAGACGGGGATCGAACCCGCAACCAACGGCTTGGGAAGCCGCTACTCTACCATTGAGCTACTCCCGCTTCTGTCGCAATTATACCCGCGAAACTAAGGCGAATCGACCTTCGCTTTACCCTCGATTCCGCGAACGCGTCGAACTGATCTCAATGTCCGGAGGTGAAGTCTGCGTGCAGCCAAGCTCCTGCGCCTATGCTCAACCTCCCGTTGCTACTCTGTAGCGATCTGGACAGACGGCGAAAAGTCATTCGTGGCCCATTCGCCGAACACCTGCTCTGCCACCCAAAATTCTGCTTTGACGTCCAATTGTTGCCGAGCGGCTTTAGCGCCAGATTATCGAGCAGATCGTCGGCCCGATAGTCTGGGTAAGGTTTGGTGCAATTGCCCACCTTTGGACGACGTACGAATATTTAACCGCTGGAAACAGCACCGCGCCCCAGCCTTGCTACTCGTCTACCCTGGAGCGCAGGTCTACTCCCCGTCGCAGAACGCAACCGTCTCCTCGCCGTTTCAGATCTTGGCGGGTGCCACGATCTCCAGTGGTTATCTGGCCGCCGTGCGGGTATGCGTGGACAATCCGCAGCAGACGAAATCGTTTGCGATCAACGAGTCGCTCGCGATTGCCAGGGGGACGCACTCCGTTGTAGTTGTTGGCTATCCAAGTACTGGCGGATCGGT
>JAYVDT010000346.1:0-4572 GCA_043749265.1 Rhodanobacteraceae bacterium
GGCCATGGCGAGCTGGGCTGCGATTCCCATCTTGTCAGGTTTCCGTTTCGATGCGCGCAAGCTAAGACTCGAGATTCTCCCAAAGGCAGTCGCCGGCCAGAGTTCCTCTCAGATGCGTTCGTTCTGGTCGACTCCGACAGCGTGGGGAAATTTCACTCTAGATACCGGGGAGATGACCCTGTCGCCCATCAGCGGAACCCTGAAATTGCACGAACTGGTATTACCTTCGGTCTATCGCCGGGGCACGATCAAGGTCGGTGGAAGTATCGTTGCCGTGGCGGCAAGCGAAGGCGGACAAAGTGTTGCGTTGCGATTCGCAAAGCCGATCGAGATCACTGCGACTCAACCGCTCCAACTGCAATCCTGAGGACAGTTCTGTACGCTAGCCACTTGCCATCGCTGCATTTCCTATTTGTTTGTTGCCGGTTCAAGCGCAGACGTCCGCAGGATGGCAGTCCGGCCAGAATACGGTTGACTGGCAGGCTCGCCTGCAACAGACAATGCCGTTACTTGGGCACCGCAACTGGATACTGATCGTCGATTCGGCCCGCCCTCTGCAACCGTCCCTCGGCGTCGAGACGGTCGAAACAGGCGGGAATCAACTGGTCAAGACGCGAGCGGTACTTGAGCAGATCAGGACGTCGATTCCACGACAAGGCAGTGTTCAGCAAGAACTGAAGCTCAACAGGATAAGCACTTTAGTCATTGGCTTCGATCTCACGCACCTTACATGCACCGTTAGCACTTATAGACGCCCAATAGTCATAACTATCGCCGTTGTTCCATCCATGCCAATAAAAAGCCCCCTTGACTCCATGGCCGGCCGCCTTGACAGCCCTCAAGGCATCGTCAAGACCTCGGAGAGCATTTACATCACCCGACCAGTAATTGCTGCCATCATCATAAGTGTCATAGCAGGTATTGTTGTACCCCAGATTCGCACCGAATTCAGTTATCCAGGTCTTTTGCCCCCAACTCCCTAGAGCGGCTTGAGCTGTATTAGAGTAGTTGGCCTGTGTATGACTCCCTGAAACATAGGATGGATAGAAGTGATACGCCAGATCTCCGCTCCACCCCCCGGAAGCAACGAGATTTATATCATCTGCGTATCCCATGCCGTCCAAGATACATTTCGCGTACGGTAATCCGGCCGAGTTGATAATCACTTCCATGTCGCTCACATATTTAGCGGGATTAGTCTTAGAGTAGCCAAAGGGTTCATTGAAGATTTCGTAACGTACATTGGCGTACCCTGCGAAAACAGCATTGACATTCGCCCACGCTGCCCCGAGCGCATTCAGGTTGTTAGGCAAGCCATTGCCATGCCCCGTCTCACCTGTTTGCAGAGTGTCGAACATGCAGATGATAGCGTACCCACCGGGGAATTGATCGATATATCCTTTAAGTTTCGCGAGAGAAGCCACATCGTTTGCAGTCTCGATGTTGATGGGAAGGCGCATGGTATTGAACGTTCCGTGAGAAGCTGCAATCTGGGCATTCGTATAGCTGTAATTGAAGATGCCCGTTTGGAAAGCACCCGAATCCGTCGTACCTTGGGTCGGCGGAAAATTTATTCCCATCCGTTGCGCCTTGCCCGGCTGGCAATGAAGTAAGAAGCATCCCAGAATCATCAGCAGTATCGACATATTTGCAGGAAGGAGCTTAGTCACTTGCTGAAACAAAAACCACGGAGAAGCGATCGGGCTTGGCTGCAGAGATGAATTCACTTACATTCTCCTTTGAGAGTGCTTGTAAAGGTGCTTTGCTTGGTAAGACCTCATAAAACTGAGCTAGGTCGCGATTAGGTATTCCTAAATGACGACCAATTGCCGTGGATCTTGGTACGGCGCGTACCGGAAGAAAATCGTTGGTCGTCTGCTGAATATTTTCTCGACCTGATGCCCATGAGCGGGTCCATAGAGAAGCGTCCGGAGTAGGAGCATGTCAGGAGTGCCATGGAAAAGACCTACTCGTTGCTTTGCCTGTTTGCTGAGTGAAGACATCCGACTTCTTCGATCTAGCGCAAATAATAGACATTCGACTATTGGTTGTCAAAGGCTATATTGGCGTTGATCTGCGATTGCAGGGGGGCTTGTTGGGTTCACACGACCGAATATAGGGAGATCGCTAAGTCCGTCATTCTGGATAGCTGTCCATGATCGTACGGTTCTTGGTGCAGATGGTCGACAATTTGGCCCGCAACCACCGCCTTGGCACAGTCTTTGAAGCAAAGATTTCCAGTGGTAAGTTGATGGTTTATCCGCTCAACCGGAATCGTGACGCGCTAGACAAATAAACACCAGAACAGCGCAGCTTCTGGGGAAGTCTTACTGCCTATCTCTCATCCGCCACGTTCGCTCCGATAGATTTTCGCCAGCCTGTCAGGGTTTGTCCTTTGCGCAGCAGAACTTCAACATGCGTTCCGTTTTGTTTTATAGGGAAATCCCATTGCACCTGCGCGTTGGCATCAAATGGATCTTTCAACCTTAACATTCCGTCCGTAGTAGCCGTCACACGTATGCGCATGGTATGTCCATTGCGGCTTTTTGCGGAGACTATGTATCCACCTTCAGCACGAAGGTTTTCGAAAGAAACATCTTGCCATGTGGAAGGAACTGCTGGGAAGATTCGCACCTGATTGTCCCAGCTCTGTAGCAGCATTTCCTGAACTGACTGCATGGCCAGGAAATTTCCTTCCAGCGTGAATGGATGGTCATGGGAGCCTGAAAGTCCAGTGCCGCTCTGGTCGCCATTCACATGGAAACCATTGGAGAAGATAAAGCCGCGTAAATAGCTTTGCAGATACTGCAATGCCTGGTCGCCACGGCCAATGCGCGCAAGGAGACACGCCAGCCAGGAATATGTGTAGCCGGTCCACTCCTGTGTGCCTTTTGACAAAAAGTCATCCACCGAACGATCAATCAACTGCCGTTGTTCCGGCCCACCATCTATGGTGAGCAAGCCGAGCGGATGGATGGCAATCAGGTGAGAAAGATGCCGGTGGGATTCGGCAAATGGAATCCCCGGTGCCAGAGTTAACTTGCCATTGTCGATATTGAAACCATCAAGCTTTGTCAGAACATCGCGCCAGCGTGCGGCGGCAACAGGATTATTTTCTCCATCTGCCATTTCTGCTAATGCGCTATAAACAAAGTGCAACAATGCCAGATCGAAATTAGAATTTGGGGGTAGCCACGCCTTCATCGAATCGTCAAAGTATTCAGGCGAACTTGAGAGCGGTAGCTTGAGCTTGCCATCCGCGCCGGGCTTCAGCAGCGCAAGCAACGCCGTTCCAATCTGCTCGGTAAACGGATAAGCGCGCGTGCGCAGAAAAACTGGATCCATGGTGTAGCGCCAGTGGAGATAAAAGCTCTGCGCAACCCATGCGCCCAGAGTTGGAGAAAAGGCATACTGCGCCCATCCGCCCAGTGGTTGTCCATCCAGAGCCTCTACGCCGGGAACAACAGCACCGGGCACATTGTAAAAACTGCGCGCAAAACGCTGGTACACAGGCAGCAACTTCCAGTTGAAGTCCAAAAAGCTCATGTCTTCGTCAAAAAGACCGGCCTCCGGAGCCGCCAGATACATCAATTCCGTGTTCAGATCATTGTGATAGTCACCTTTCCATGGAGGCAGTCCGCCTTCGTCCGCCGTCCAAACGCTCTGCAGGGGCATGGGAGGCGCACCTTTGCGTGAAGCGGAGCCATAAAAATATTTGTCGAGCACATATTGTTGCTGGACGGCAGCGTCTGGCACGTTCACGGTGGATATCGCCCAGAACTGCTTCCACCAGGCCAGATGTGCAGCAAAAACGGCATCGTAACCTTGGGCCAGAGCCTGTGAGGTGCGCCTTTTCCCAATCTCTACAGGGTCTTTACCGTCGCGGTTGGAAACAATGGCCACCGCAATCGTTGTGGTGTGGCCCTGCTGCCTGCTGGCAACGATGATGGCATAGCTCAATCCCTGAGCGCCCTGCTGCAGCATCCAGATGGTGCGAACGCCGCTCTTGGTGGTGTCTCCAAAGCGCGCCGGCGGATATCCCAGCTTATCCACTCCGGACGGGCCTTTTAGGGACAAGGAGGTTGCTGCTCCGGAGATGCGCAGGAGCGCTACCGGGGAAGTTGCTGCAAAAAATGCTGTGAGATTTTGCGTGCCCAGCGCTACTTTTCCTTCGGCACGATGTGCATCCAGCGAGAACGCGTTTACCTGTTCTGCCTGTGGAAAAGAGAGCACGAGCCTTCCTGCAGGCACCTTGGTTGGATACGCCAGGTCTCCATATGGCGCATCAAACAACGCGTGAATCTGCTTTTCGTCACCTGCGTGTAAAAGGTGTTGCAGTGTGGCGTAGTTCCAATCGCTGCGTTTGTATATCTCCGGGGTGCGAAGGTCCCATAGGTCGCCGCGGTCCAGCGAGAGATTGACCGTTGTGCCGCCACCCCAAAGGATACCGCCCGTCGCTCCGTTTCCCAGAGGAATCCCCTTTTCCCAGGTTTGAATGGGAGCTGGAAGATGGAGCGTAGAAAGCTGCGCGGAAGCATGAGAAGGTGCAAATGAGCTGGCCAAAAATAACAG
>JAYVDT010000347.1:0-14078 GCA_043749265.1 Rhodanobacteraceae bacterium
GCAGCCATCTCCTGCAAATACTCGCCGGCCTCTTCCACAATCATGTCTGTCAGCAGCACGCCGTCCGCGCCCGCGTCTTTGGCAGCAGCGCAGAACTTCTTCATCCCCATCCTTACTACCGGATTCAGATAACTGAACAGCACGATCCCACATTCCGGCCGCGCTGCCCGCAACTCCTTCGTAAGTGCCAACACATCCGAAAGTCTCGTCCCGCGAGCCACCGAACGCTCGCTCGCCCGTTGAATCACCGGGCCATCAGCAAGTGGATCGCTGAACGGGACGCCAAGCTCAATGACGTCCGCACCGTTATCAATCGCGGCCAGCGCAATGTCACGCGTCGTCGCAAGATCGGGATCACCAGCAGTGAAGTAAGCAACTATCCCAGGCTTCTTCTTGAACACAATCGGCACTAGAGGCTCCCCTTGGGCGAGACCGGTCCCGCACCCTTCAGGTCAAGCTCCTTCGCCAGGATTCCCATGTCCTTATCGCCGCGACCGGACAAATTGATCATGATAATTTCGTCCTTGCGCATCGTCTTCGCCAGCCGCATAGCCTCCGCAACCGCATGCGCAGTCTCAAGCGCAGGCACAATGCCTTCTGTCCGCGATAACGCCACCGTTGCTGCCAATGCATCTTCATCTGAGCACGCAACATACGTCGCACGACCAGTGTCATGCAGGTTAGCATGCTCTGGTCCCACGCTTGCGTAGTCCAGACCGGCACTCACGGAGTGCGTCCCGCTCACCTGCCCCGCATCATTCTGCAGTACGTATGAATATGTCCCCTGTAGCACTCCCGGCGTACCGCCGCCGACCTTCTGGAAGCGCGATGCGTGCTCTCCGAGAGCCGAGCCACGACCACCGGCTTCTACGCCCACCAGCGCCACGTTTGCATCTGGCAGAAACTCATAGAACGCGCCAATGGCATTGGATCCGCCGCCAACACAAGCCACAACCGTCGTCGGCAGTTTGCCGACTTCCTCCAGAAACTGCCGCCGCGCCTCAACCGAAATCACGCGGTGAAAATTGCGCACCATAGTCGGATATGGATGAGCACCAAGCGCGCTGCCCAGAATGTAATACGTGTCGCGAACATTTGTAACCCAGTCGCGCATCGCCTCGTTGATCGCGTCCTTCAACGTCGCAGACCCGGTGTTGACTGCGCGGATCTCAGCACCCAGAAGCCGCATCCGGTACACATTCAGCTCCTGCCTCCGCATATCTTCTTCGCCCATGTAAATCAGGCAGTCGAGCCCAAACAGTGCGCACACGGTAGCCGTCGCAACTCCATGCTGACCTGCGCCCGTCTCGGCGATAATCCGCTGCTTGCCCATACGTCGCGCCAGCAACCCCTGTCCCAGCGCGTTATTGATCTTGTGTGCGCCCGTGTGCAGCAAGTCTTCGCGCTTCAAATAAATCTGCGCTCCGCCCAATTGCTCCGTCATACGCTTGGCAAAGTAGAGCGGAGTCGGTCGCCCACAGTAGTGGTGCAGCAATCCATCCAACTCCAGATGGAATGCCGGGTCAGCATCGGCCAGTTCGTATGCCGCTTCCAGCTCTTCGAGAGCTGCCATCAGAGTCTCAGGAACATACCTGCCGCCATACGCGCCAAACCGTCCTTTGACCGTGTTCGCTAATTCCACTACCGGATTCGCCAACATTGCCATCTTCGTCTTCTCCTCAAACACAAAAGCCGCTCCCATTCAGGGTAGCGGCTCATCTGGTTCGTTTCGATCTCTCGTCCGAGTTTACTTCTGGCCCTTTTACTCAGAGGAATCTACTTCGCCAAAGCCGCCATGGAGCGCTGGAAGCGCCAATAGCGGAACGTAAACACCGGGCTGAAGTAGGTCTGCATTTCTTCCCTTACTGTACATCGGCAGCCGCACGCCCGCAAGAAGGCGTCGCCGCGCCATCAAAATGTATGGTGCAGCACTAAAAAACAGATTGATGCAACACGACGATAAATATGAGGTTACAAGTGCCGAACTCGCGGGACGATGCCTCCTGTCTGATCCGTTCGTATCAGCGTTACGCCTTGGTTTCCTCTTGCTCCGCAGGCTTGTCCACCTGCGATTGATAAACCTCTTCCACCCGCGCTACGGTGTCGATCTCAGCCAGAGGCTTGTCCGTTCTGATACGAAGAATCCTTGGAAAGCGCAGGGCAAACCCGCTCGCGTGGCGATCGCTCCGCATTATGTTGTTGAACGCCACCTCAAGCACCACCAGCGGCTCTACCGTGCGGAAGTGTCCGAAATCCTCCAGGGTGTGGGCTTTCAAAAACTCTGTCAGTTCCGCGATCTCCGCATCCGTGACGCCGCTATAAGCCTTACCAACATTCTTCAACTCACCGTTCGAATTCCGCACGGCAAACGTGTAATCGCTCAAAAACTGCGCCCGCCTCCCAGACCCGTACTCGGCCCCTGTAATCACCACGTCCAGTGTCGCTAACTCGCGCTTGAGCTTCACCCACGCCAAACCCCGCCTCCCCGGCTGATACACGCTTCCCGCCGCCTTCAGCATCACGCCTTCATTGGCCCGCGCCCTTGCGTCCACATACGCCCGGTCGATCTCCTCCGCGCTCTCCACCAGACGTGCTGGGGAAATCATCAATCGCCGCAGTGGAGCAATTAAGCGATCATCTGCCCCAACCATCGTTGCCTCATCACAGTGAATGGGTTCATCGAAGAGCAGCGTAGCCTGCGCAGCCGTCTTCCTCTTTGCCGCCTCACTCAAGACCAGCGGTGACCGCGCTTTGTCCACCAGCGCCTCCACTGCCGCCTCCAATCGATTCCGCCGATCCCGCAGCGGCCTCGGCAATTGCAACTCCCCATCCGCAAACATCAAGTCGAACGCCATAAAAATAACCGGCACCCTTTGCCGCCATTCGTTCTCTACCTTCTTGCGACCAATTCGCTGCCCCAGCACCGAAAACGGCAGAGCCTGCGCCGCCCCAAAGTCCCATCCGAGGATCTCGCCATCAAAGATCAGCCCCCTGCCATCCGTGTCGCCCACCTCGGCAAACGCCTCCACAAGCTCCGGAAAGCTCTCCGTAATGTCTTCGCGATTGCGCGAGTAAATCGCCACCCGCCCGGGATGCTCCGCCGAGCCGCAGTGCACCTGAGCCCGCATCCCGTCGTACTTGTCCTCCAGAAATGCCTGCACACCACCAACTTCAATCGCCCCAGCTTCAATCACGTCGGCCTCCAGCATCGCCGCCTCGACATCGTTCGCCAGTGCCTCCTTCATAACCTCATCCAGTTCCTCACCCTTCCCACGCTTCTTCGGTTTCTTCTTCGCGACCAGCTTTGCAGGCTTCGCCGTAAACCTCTCGATCGCCTCCTCCGGCGTCTCCACAGGGCTAGCCAGCATGAATCCCAGCGGATGAAACAGCCGCATCCGTGCCTCCGCCAAGGTCCCTCCAAACGCCCTCACCGCCGCGTCTCCCAGGTCCGCCTCCAGCATCACGCAATGTCGCACTTCAGCCACATCCACTCCGGCCGCCACCGCAATCGCCTCTTCCACCAGGCTTTGCTTCACGCCGATCCGCATATCGCCCAGCATCAGCTTCAGCAGATACTTCGCCTCCAGCGGACTAGCCCCTCTCAGCAAACCCTCCACCAGCCCTGCCCGCATCAACGTGGTCTTTGCCGTCGCCATACCCGCAAACGCCGCTTGCACCTCCCGCAACGAAACCAGGTGCCCAAGGTCAGAACTTTCAGACCTGGGTTTTTCACTCATCAGGTCAAACACCGCCGCCCCCAGATCCCCGTGTCTACGGTAAGCCAAATTCAATGCCCCATGCGATGCCCCCGTTACCGCCAGCACTGCCTTGGTCAACAGCGCTCCCCCCGCGTTCAGCTTGCGCGGATCGGATTCCGCAAACGGCAATCCCGCCATATATGAGCAAAAGATCCCCTCATCGCCCTTCCCTTCCACATGTACCGCCGCAATCGCCGCCGCAATTCCCGCACGTTTCTTCAGTCGGCTTGAAGTCCCCGCCATTGCCTCCGCCAACTCCGCCACCGCCAGAAACTGTGCCATCGTCAATCCCTCCCCCTGTGAAAGATGCCTTTCGAACCGTTCGCGTCCGGAGTAATATCTAAGAGCGTATGGAAACCCTTGCAAACCCGGTGACGTTGCCCCGCGTGACGCTTTCCCGTCACGATTTTGCCTAGCTAAGCCTAACGCGTCCGTCCTGCCCCCCAAAAACTACAAACCTTTGCTTAGAGGACTTATATGTTTGACCGCCTAGCCCAGATGGAAGCCCGTTACGACTCGCTCTCTCGCGACATGTCCGACCCCACCCTGGTCAACGACCAGAAGAAGTTTCAGGCCATCGCCAAGGAACATCGCGACATGGAGCCCATCGTTGAGAAGTACCGCCAATGGCACCAGATCTCAGACGGCATTATTGAGGCCAAGGCCATGCTCGCCGATCCTGACATGAAAGAGATGGCTGAAGAAGAGCTTGCCGGTCTCGAGCCCCAGCTTGAGCCGCTCGCTGAAGCCCTGAAGGTGATGCTCCTCCCCAAGGATCCCAACGACGACAAGAACATCGTCATCGAACTCCGCGCCGGCACCGGCGGCGACGAGGCCGCGCTCTTCGTCGCCGAAATGTTCCGCATGTATCTCCGCTTCGCCGAGCAGCACAAGTGGAAGGTCCAGGTCCTCTCCGAGTCCGAAACCGGCATCGGCAACGGCCTCAAGGACGTCACCGCCATCTTTGAAGGCGACAAGGTCTACCAGCAGATGAAGTATGAGTCCGGGGTGCATCGCGTCCAGCGCGTCCCCGCCACAGAAACGCAGGGCCGCGTCCACACCTCCGCCATCACCGTCGCCGTGCTGCCGGAAGCCGAAGAAGTCGACGTCAAGATTGAAGCCAAGGACCTCCGTATCGACACTTTTTGCTCCTCCGGTCCTGGCGGACAGTCGGTCAACACCACCTACTCGGCCATCCGCATCACGCACCTGCCGACCAACACGGTTGTCTCCTGCCAGGACGAAAAGTCTCAGATCAAGAACCGTGAAAAAGCCATGCGCGTCCTACGTTCACGCCTGTATGAAGTGGAGGCAGAGCGCGTCCACCAGATCCAGGCCAAAGACCGCAAAGCCCAGGTCGGCACCGGCGACCGCTCGGAAAAGATCCGCACCTACAACTTCCCGCAAAACCGGCTCACCGACCACCGCATCGGCCTTACGAACCACAATCTTGCCATGGTCATGGAAGGCCAACTCCAACCCACCGTCGACGCCCTCATCGCGCACGACATAGCCGAAAAAATGAAAGGCGAACCCGTAGCCGCCTGATCGGCCCGTATCCTCAGGTCTACCCCACAAGGATCAGGCCACAGCCTCGGTTTGGCGCCTCAACTGATCGTCTGGATTGAAATCGAGGGCGCACGGAAGCGAAAACTCCGGTAGAGCTTCAAAAGCCGGCTTAGCAATCAAAAATCCCTGCATCAACGTGATTCCGCAATGTCGCAACGCCGCGAACTCTTCCATTGTCTCCACGCCCTCCGCAACGACCGAAATTTGCAGCCGGGCACCAAGCTGCACCATTGCTTCAACGATCGCTGTAGCGGTGGGCCGCAGGTGAAGATTTTGGATCAGCCCCCGGTCAAGTTTCACGACGTGTGCCTCAATATCAGCCAGAAGATTCAGCCCCGAATAGCCCGCGCCGAAATCGTCAATTGCCATCTTGAATCCATAAAGGTTGTACTCTCGCGCGATCGCGACCAGATGGGCACGATCCTCCACCTCTTCGCCTTCCGTTATCTCAAAGATCAGGCGATCGAGCGGAAACGAAAGCCTCCCCGCAGTCTCCAGCGTTAAACGAATACACCCCGCCGGGCTATAAACGGCACCTGGCATAAAGTTGACCGAGAGATACGCTCCGGTAGCCGGAAGCCCTAGATTCGCCGCCAGCGTTATCGCCTTAACCCGGCACGCCTGGTCAAAACTGTAGCGGTTCGCACGCGTAACCTGCGCCAGAACATCCGCGGCCGGTTCGTTCAAAGGTCCACGGACCAGCGCCTCATAAGCAAAGACTCGGGCTGCCTCCACATCCACAATGGGCTGGAACGCCATCGTAAAGGGAAACGGCGCCCTCATCCCGTCTCTGCACTTCGTACAGTCGGATCCAAAACCCTCAAAAGAAAGCGACTTCATCAATGTATTAGCACCTTGCGTCTAAGCTGCGAGACCCAGGACGTTCAACGTGACGGGTTTCATTATGCGTTGCCATAGGCCGGATTGAAAACAAATCTTCTCTGCTCGAATCTCTACTATTGTCCAGCCTTAACTATGCCGCTATCCCCCAAACGAGGCAGGTGCCCTTGTCGCCAAGATCAACCGTCGAAATCACGTTGCCAAGATCACTCCCTGACCCTGGTTTTATTTTGTTCGATGCTCCTTACCAACATTGTCACCCTGAGCAAAGCGCAGCGCCGCCCGAGGGACCTGCTTCACGGGCGGCAGAACGAATATGTTGAGCAGTCCTAAACTTTTAGTTGACAAATCCTCGCGCCATCTCCTAATGTCCTAATTACTTAGGAGCACGCATGCCCCCCAAAGAAAGCCCCACTCTAACCAAGCTCGAACTCCTGTTCATGCAGGTCATCTGGCGACTCGGTGCCAGCACCGTGGCGGAGGTCCAGCAAGGCCTCACCCAGCCCCTCGCCTACACCACCGTCCAGACCATGCTCAACATCCTCGAGCGCAAAGGCCAACTCCGCCGCAAGCTCCATGGGCGCGCCTTTGTCTACTCGGCCGCCGTCACAGAAGACAAAGCCATGGGCCGCGCCGTCCGCGATCTCATCGACCGCATGTTTGGAGGCTCCGCCGAAGACCTTGTCATGAGCCTCGTCAAAACCCGCCATCTGGACGCCGCCACCCTCGCCCAACTCACCAAACGGCTTGAAGATCAGGAGGACGAAGCATGACCACCGTCCTCGCAACCTATCTCCTCAACGCCCTGTGGCAGGTTCCGGTCATCTTTCTGGTCGCGTTGCTCCTGGCACGCCTCGCCCGTCCGCTTGGCCCTGCCTTCGGCCATCGACTCTGGGTGTTTACCCTCCTCGTCCAGGTCACACTCCCGGCACTCCCAGCCAGCCTCCTCCAGATGTTCGCAAGCCTGTTTTCAGGCCTGCAGAAGTCGCCGGACACCCACATCACGATTAATTCCACAGCCACCGTCCTCAGCGGAACCCTGGGGCTTCCCCGCATTCTGCTCGTCACCCTTGCTGTGTTTTATTTCGTCTCGCTCATATTCTTCGCCGCGCGCTTTCTCTCGCGCATCGTCCGCACCTCGCGTCTCAACCGCCGGGCCACAGCCCTGCCACGGAGCGCAGAGCTCGATACCATCTGGATTCAACTCGCCGGCCGCTTCCGCCTTTCTCACGCGCAGCTCGCCACCTCTCCGGATATCTCTGGCCCAGCCACCATCGGCATCCACCGCCAACAGCTTCTCCTCCCGCCCCACTTCGCCCGGACTGTCCTGCCGGAAGACCTCCACGCCGCACTCGCACATGAGTGCGCCCACATCCAGCGCCACGATTTCGCCCTCAATCTCTTCTACGAGCTCCTATCCCTCCCACTCGCCTTTCACCCTATCATCCACCTCACCCTCACCCGCCTCGCCGGCACTCGCGAGATCCTCTGCGACCACCTCGCCGCCCAGGCTCTGGAAGGTCCAAATCGATATGCCCGCTCACTCCTCCGTCTCGCGGCGGCTCTCCTGCCATCCGCGCAAACCCTTCCTCCTCACGCGCTTGGAATCTTCCAGGCCCAAAGACCCACTCTGGAGACCCGCATCATGACCCTCACTAGCAAGCTCCCCGCCACGCGTCGTACGCAGCGGATCGCCCTCGTCGCCCTGTGCCTTGTTGTTGCCCTCGGCACTACAACCTCGGCGGTCGCCCTGCGCCTCAATGTTGCTGTTCCTGCCTTAGCTCAGCAAGGCTCGACACAGAGTGGAAGTGCTCCCACCCTCGTCTCCGGCAGCATTATGGCCGGACAGGTCCGATCCAAAGTTGTGCCCATTTATCCCCAGAAAGCGAAACAAGCCCACATCACCGGGGCGGTTGTTCTTCGAGCTGTCATCGGCAAGGACGGCACCATGCAGAGCCTGACTGTAATCTCCGGCGCGCCTGAGCTCCAATCCTCCGCTATCACTGCCGTGAGGCAGTGGATTTACGAGCCTTTCCTCCTCAACGGAATCCCGACCGATGTAGAAACCACAATCACGGTCACCTACTCGATGCTGTAGCTCGTCCTCTACTTTGCGATAGGTGTCTGCATCACCAACCCAGCCAAATGCCCCGGGGTCAAGAGGACCGGTCAGGATGCCACCTTCCTGACCCCGGGTTACCCGTTTTTAGACCGATGCAATTGTCATCCTGAGCGAAATCGAAGGATCCGCTTTTCGTTCATGCGGGCCTGCGCTCCCACCGGCGCCCGTCCCCCATGCAACACTATAGGGGTAGGAAGTCGTGCCGAAGACCCTTACCCGACGCCTCCTCTGATGGCATTGAGGTCATTTTTTCAGGACCACATATCTACGAAGCTCCCTCCTGTGCGACTGCACTCAAGATGACTCTCCGCGAAGCCCTAACCCGCGCCACCGACCAGCTCTCCATGCACCCGGAGTTACGCCCCACCGCGCTCCCCGACGCGGCACTGCTCCTGATGCACAGCCTCGCCATCCCCCGCGCCACACTCATCGCCCATCCTGAGCGACGCATCGAACGCGAAGACCAGGCCCGTTACCAACGATTCATCGAGCGCCGCCTCACCTTCGAACCCATCCAATACATTACCGGCGAGCAGGAGTTCTACGGCCTGACCCTCCGCGTCGCTCCCGCCGTCCTCATCCCTCGCCCCGAAACCGAACTCCTTGTCGAGGCCGTCCTCGCCCACCTCCAGACTTCTTTGGTGTCATCCCGCACCGGCGCAGAGAGTTCTGCGGTTCGCAGCACCGAGCCCCTCCGCATCGTCGACATCGGTACCGGCTCCGGAGCCATCGCAATCGCCCTGGCCCACGCACTTCCCGATGCAGCAGTAACCGCGATCGACATCTCCTCTGAAGCCCTGGCCATAGCCATAGAAAACGCCCGCACCCACAATCTGAACATCCGCTTCCTGCAATCCGATCTCCTGCAAGAACTAGTCAACCCGTCAACCCTAGGGAGCGGAGCCACGCCAGGCGTCGAGAACCCCACGGCGTGGGACGTAATCGTCTCCAACCCTCCCTACATTGCGGACTCTGACTCCCCCAGCCTCCATCCCCAGGTCCGTGATCACGAACCCCAGAGCGCTTTGTTCTCCGGTCCTTCCGGCCTCGAAATCTACGCCCGTCTCATCCCCGAGGCATACGCCCTCCTCAAGCCCAACGGCCTCCTCGCACTCGAAATCGGCCACGGCCAGCGCGACTCGATCGCCGCGCTCCTCATCGACTGGCAAGACGTCGCCTTCATCAACGACCTCCAACAAATCCCCCGCGTAGCCCTCGCTCGCAAGCCCCAATAACTCCCGGTGCTATCCTGCACCCATGTCCCGGCTGACCTTCCGACTTCTTTCCCTCTCCGTGCTTCTCAGCGCCTTGCCACTCACCGCACAAAGCGCTCGCCAGCCCCAGAACCACACCCACACCCACACCCAAAGCCAGGGCCAGATCGATCACGATCTCATGGAAGTCACGATCGCCCGCCTGCACGACCTTTATCGTGTCCACACATACACAGTCACGCAGGTCGTCCAGTGGCATCTCGCCCGCATTGACCGCTACAACGGCATCTACCGCGCCGTCCAGACCATCGACCGCAAAGCTTCCATGGCCACCGCCGCACGTGAAGACGCCGAAGCCCGAAGCCCCGGCTTTCACCCTGGTCCCCTCTGGGGAATCCCGCTCGTAATCAAGGCCAACACCAGCGTCAAAGGCCTCGTCACAACGGATGGATGGCGAGGCTACAACTTGCCCACCCATGAGCTTATCGCCCCTCAGGACGCCACTATCGTCTCCCGGCTGCGAACCGCAGGCGCAGTCCTCCTCGGCATTACCAACATGCCGGATTTCGCCGCCAGCGATACCAACCGCTCCACCACCTTCGGCCGCACCGGCAACGCCTACGACGTGCGCTTCTCCCCCGGTGGATCTTCCGGCGGCACCGTAACGTCGGTCACCTCTAACTTCGCCGTCATCGGCAACGGAACCGACACCGGCAACTCCATCCGGATGCCCGTCGCAACCAGCTCACTCGTCGGCATCTTCCCCACACGCGGCCTTGTCAGTCTCGCGGGTATTGCCCCCCTGGACTCCCTGCTGGACAACACCGGTCCCATCGCCCGCAACGTTCCGGACGCCGCGCTCGAGCTCACCGTCATGGCCGGTGAAGACCCCCTCGACCCCGCCACAATCGGTAGCCCCACACAAGCCCAGCCCGGGCCATACACTCACTACCTGAAAGCCGGAGCCCTCAGGGGCAAGCGCTTCGCCGTGCCTGCGTTCATTCTGGAAGGCGGCGGAACCCCCTTCCAGGGCGTCTGTTCCACCGCCACGGCGGCCCAGTTCGCAGCCGCCCGCAAAGAAGCGCGCCTCCCCCTCCAACCCGAAACCCGCGCAGCCTTTATGAAGTCCATCGACGAGCTCCGGGCCGCCGGCGCCACCGTCCTCATCGATCCCACCATCCTCCCCGACAGCTTCGCCGAGGCCGCCTCCCACATCTGCACTCTTCCTTATCTCCGCGAAGGAACCAACACCTTCCTCGCCCACTTCGGCCCTGCGCAATATCACTCGGCAGAGGACTACGTCCGCGCCACCGGCCAGCAAATCCCCAGCACCATCATCGGTGGCGACAAGACCGGAGCCAGCAACCTGCTCGGCATCAAGCAGGTAAAGCTGGAAGACGATCCCGCAGCCGAGGCCAACTTCCTCGCACCCCGCCGCCAGGTTCTCGATCTATACAACCGCGAGTTGGACCGCCTGCACCTCGACGGCTTCCTCTATCCAGCCATCCAAATGCCGCCCGTTGACGAGACCATGCCGCAGGACGGCCGCATCTCCGAAGGCCCACACAGCGACACCGGCTGGGTCAACATGCTAGGCGTCCCTGCCATCAGCTTCCCCGGCGGCTTTTACCCCAACGGCCTGCCCTTCGGAATCGAGATCAGCACCCGCAAATGGCACGACGGCGACATGATCGGGTGGGCTTACGATTACGAACTCCGTACCCATCACCGGCATCCACCTGCACTCGTCGAAAGCGGCCTTCTTCCTACCGCCGCGCAGCCGCCCACACAATAAACGGGCGCGGCAACGATCGCGCAGCAATCAACCCAGAGGACTATACTTCTGGTTGACCGGCAACAGGAGCGCTCATTTGGCCGCTAGCCCATTTCCGTACAGGATTCTGATTGTCGAAGACGAGCCAAGTTTGCGGGAACTGGGAAGAATACTGCTGGTTGCGCAGGGCTACGAGGTACGTGGGGCAGAAGATGGCTTCGAGGGCTTGGCGGCACTCAAACAATCTCTTCCCGACGTCATCATCTCCGATCTGCAAATGCCAAACATGAACGGATTTGAGTTCCTCTCGGTCGTGCGCCGGCGATTTCCCACCATCCCGGTCATCGTCATTTCGGGTGAGTTCTCCGGTCTTTCCGTACCTGAAAGTGTGCTGGCCGACGCGTTCTTCCCAAAAGGCGGCTACAACGCCAAGCAGCTTTTCGAAAAGATCATCGATCTGCTGCACCAACTCCCAACCCGTCCTAAAGCTGGCAAGCCGAGCCTAGCCGCTGTCTGGGTCAAGAACGATAGGGGAACGATCGCAGTTACATGCTCAGAGTGCCTGCGCACCTTTCCAGTTTCCGATGTCTCCAAAGGGACCAACGAGGCGGAGTGTGACTTCTGTTCCAGTATGATCCGCTTCGAGATCATCGGTGAGCACCGGTCTTCAAAGATGCCGGAGACTCTGGTTCTACCCGCATAATTCATCTCCATTACGCGGTGCCTGCTCCGCTCGCTTATAGCTATGCTCCTCCTCTGCTACCCTCATCTCCATGCGCATTCACCCTCTCGCTGCCATCACCCTGCTCGTTGCCGCGTCTGTCTTCGCCCAAACCCCTTCAGTAAAAACCCGCCTCGCCACCCAGAAGACACTTTTCAACGAGTCGTGGGAGACTAACCTCAGACTTTCCCCCACCCTCGCCACCGCCATCGGCGACTATCGCTACAACGATCAGCTGGGCGACAACTCGCTCGCCGCCATTCTGCGCCATCACGAGATCAACGCAGCTTACCTGGTTCGCATCAAGGCCATCTCGCCCGACGGCTTCAGCGAAGAAGACCGCACCTCCCATGACCTCTTCCTTCGCAACCTCCAGGAAGGCATGGATGACTTCGACCTCAAGGACTACGAGATGCCCGTCAACGCTCAGGGCGGCATCCACACCAACCTCGCCGACCTCCCGCTCTCCGTCCCCTTCGACTCCGTCAAGCACTACGAGGACTACATCACCCGCCTGCACCAGATTCCCAAGGCTCTCCTCCAGACCGAAGACGTCATGCGCGCCGGCGTCAAGGACCACCTCACCATCGTCAAGTTCTTGGCCGAAAAGATCCCCGCCCAGTGCGAAGGCATAGTCAAAGCCGACCCCTTCCTGCTCCCGCTGAAGAAGTTCCCCGTCACCTTCTCTGAGGCCGATAAGAAGCGCCTCACCGACTCCATCACCACCGCAGTCAACACTGAAGTTCTCCCGGCTTACAACCAGTTCGCGTCCTTCATCACCTCGGACTATGTCCCCGCCGGACGCTCCACCCTGTCTATCGAATCCCTCCCCGACGGCAAGCGTCGTTACCAGGCCGCCATCCGCCGCCTCACCACCACCAACCTTCCAGCGTCTGAAATCCACCGTATTGGCCTCTCCGAGTACGACCGCATCGTCGCCGAGATGACCACGCTCGCAAAAGCCAATGGATTCGCTGATCTCGAAAGCTTCCGCAACAAGGTCGAAAACGACCCCAAATATAAACCCACGTCGGAACAAAGCATCGTCGACGACTTCAGCAAGTACATCGCCCAGATGCAGCCCAAGCTACCTCAGCTCTTCAACAACGTGCCCAAAGCTCCCGTCACGGTCGAGGCCATCCCCGACTTCCAGAAGGCCGCCGCCACCCATTACCAGACCGGCACCCCCGATGGAAAACGTCCCGGTCGCGTCTCCGTAGCCGTCTCCGACTACACAAAGCGAAGCTTCATCAACGATGAAGCCGTCGCCTATCACGAAGGTGTCCCCGGCCACCACATGCAGCTCTCCGTCCAGCAGACCCTCACCGGCCTGCCCGAGTTCCGCAAGCACGGCGGCAACTCCGCCTACACCGAAGGTTGGGCTCTCTACGCCGAGCAGCTAGGCAAGGAAGTCGGCTTCTACCAGGACCCCGGCTCCGACTACGGCCGGCTTCGCTCGGAACTCTTCCGTGCCGTCCGCCTCGTCGTCGACACCGGCATCCACGACATGAACTGGAGCCGCGATCAGGTGGTCGATTACATGCGCAAGTCGCACGCCATCGATGAGCCCACCATCCAGGCAGAGACTGATCGCTATATTTCATGGCCGGCACAGGCCTGCAGCTATAAGCTCGGCCAACTCAAGATTCGTGAGCTCCGCGCCCGGGCTCAGCAGCAGCTTGGAACCCAGTTTGATGTGCGCACCTTCCACGACGAGATTCTGAGCGGCGGCAGCCTCCCTCTCGATCTCCTGGACGCCCGCGTCAACCGCTGGATCACCGGTCAACTCCCAGCCAACGCAAAAAAATAGACCAGATTCACTCTTGCTGGCAAGCCCGCATCGCTACGTCGCTTTGCGGGCTCTTTTTTGTCTTTACTAAGAACATCCGCTTACAACAGTGGTCGGATGTTCAAGACACCTTCCACGCCACCAGGAAACTATCCGTCAGCGCCGGAGTCAGTTACGAACCCTATCTCCTCGCCATCGACAAGTTTGGCCGTGGCAGCCAGTTCAGTAAGGCAGCCTTCGACGCCAGCACCCGCCCGCATCTTCCAGGCCGCAGCCAAGTTCACCCTCTTA
>JAYVDT010000348.1:0-4552 GCA_043749265.1 Rhodanobacteraceae bacterium
ATGGCGATCCCCTCCGGCGAATCCACCGCTAGGTCAAGATTGCCATCGCCGTTGAAGTCCGCGACCGCGTAGGAACTCCGCCCCGGGCCCGCGTTGTAGATGCCCTTCAACGAGAGTTGGAGAGTCGACTGGCTCAGCAGCGTGGAGATGCCGATCGCGGTCGCAGTCAGTACTTGGGTTTGCCCGCTGTGAGTGAAGTCCGCTGCGGCGATGAGATGCCCACCGTACCCCGTCAATCCGTCCAGCTTCCCACTCGGATTCAGGTAGCCCGGGAAGGTTCCGTCCCCTTGTCCCGTATAGATATCGATGTGTCCGTTGGCTCCCTCCGCGATCAGATCGGGGCGGCCATCGCCGTCGTAGTCGCGGATAACCAGCGAGCGAATCTCGCTTGTGCCGTTTGGTCCCTTGAATCGATAGTTGGGAACTTCGCTCGCCGCAAGCCCCAGTCCGGTGCCCAGAAAGATCTGCGCTGACAGACCTTTCTGCCCGTTCACGATAAGGTCGCCGTGACCGTCGTTGTTGAGATCTGCGATGGTCGCCGGACCGGTTCCATCCGGTAACGACCCAAAAGTGACTGTCTCTAACTTGGAAGTAAGTGTGTTGACGCGGAATGTGTACACCAGGTCCGCGTCTGCATCCTCGGCGATGATATCGAGCGCGCCACGATCATGCAGCCGGCCGGCAGTGAGGTAGGTAAACGGTCTTCCCGTGACCCCTCCGTAGTTGATTGCAGGCGCAAAGGTTCCATCGCCTTTGCCGGCAGCAATCTCGAGAAAATTGCCGCTATCCCCGATCTGCAACCGGACCTGCGAAAACCACCCAATATCGACGTGTCCCTGACCTGTGAAATCCCCAACCGCAATCGAGTTGCCGGCCGTCGCGATGCTGGCAGTCTCTTTGAAGCCACCCTTGCCGTCGCCCAGCAGGACATGGATTGTCGAAGCCGCCGGAGTCGGGCCGTGATCGATATAGATCAGGTCCGGGATCCCGTCGTTGTTGACGTCCGCAGTGTAAATCGCAGCAGGCCAGTTACCCGTTGGAATCAGGGAGGGTTGGGCGAAGTTCTGGCCACGGAGTGCCGGGGCGAACATCAGCGTCAGGACAAGAGAACAAGGGCAGAACAGCAGGCGTCTAAGTGCTACCAGGGAAGACCGCATAAGGGACCATTTGTTTGTT
Organism: Rhodanobacteraceae bacterium; assembly: GCA_043749265.1. GTDB lineage: Bacteria > Acidobacteriota > Terriglobia > Terriglobales > Acidobacteriaceae > Edaphobacter. Next base: position 1,177 of record JAYVDT010000348.1, read on the forward strand.
CCCGTCTAAAGAGAACACGCAGACTGTACCACGCCTCTCACCATGTAGAAACGGCGCATGACTCACATATGGGAGAATGTCAGTAATCTGCAAGCCGTCTTTGCCCTGGCACCAGCCCATGAATCTGCCTAACTCCATCACGATGAGCCGGATCGCAAGCGTACCGTTGCTGATCTGGTTTTTGTCGCCTCACTCTCCCTTCCACGGTACTCACGGAGAGCAGGAGATTGCTGCATCTGCGCTTTTTATTGTGGCCAGCATCACGGACGGCCTGGACGGCTATCTCGCACGCAAGCGCAAACAGATCACGACCATCGGCATGCTGCTGGACCCGCTGGCAGACAAGTTGATGGTGACCGCTGCATACATCATCCTCGTCGCCTACAACCCCAGAGTAGTGCCCGCTTGGATCGCCGTACTGATCATTGGCCGCGAGTTTCTGGTCAGCGGCCTGCGTTCCATTGCGGCGTCCGAGGGCTTTACGATTGACGCCAGCGAGATCGGCAAATTGAAGACGGTTATCCAGATCGTCTCGGTCGTGGCGGCCATCCTCGCGCACCGCTGGGACTACTGGCTCTGGTTTGGCGGCCATTACATTGTCGGCGTTCACTTTATTGCGATTACCGCAATTTATTGGATGACCTGCGTCAGCGTGATCTCCGCGATCGATTACTTTGTGGGCTTCTGGAAGAAGATCGATCACGCCAGCGAGCGGGCACGCACGTCCCGCAAGACAAAGCTGCTGAGCCGGAACGCGAAACCCGGCGAGAATCCTTCTCGCATCAGCTAGAAGGCAGAATGAACCCAGAACGCTTCTACTGGCCCAAAATCGGCGTTCCTCCAAGTTGATGGCTGGCCGCAATCCGTGCCTGCCACTCCGCCGGTCCGGTCTTGTGTACGCTTGTGCCATCGGCTGAAACCGCCACTGTCACAGGCATATCCACCACGTCGAACTCGTAGATCGCCTCCATGCCCAGGTCCTCGAACGCCAGCAGGCGGCTATGCTTGATGGCCTTTGACACAAGGTAAGCCGCTCCGCCTACGGCCATCAGATAAACCGCCTTGTAGTCGCGAATCGCCTCGATGGCCGCATCGCCGCGCTCGGCTTTGCCGATCATCCCGAGCAGGCCTGTCGCTTCGAGCATCTGGCGCGTGAACTTGTCCATGCGGGTCGCGGTCGTGGGGCCGGCGGGGCCAACAACCTCGTCGCGCACAGGCTCGACTGGACCGACGTAATAGATGAAGCGATCCTTGAAGTCGACCGGAAGCTTCTCGCCCCGGTTCAGCATGTCAGACATACGCTTGTGTGCCGCGTCGCGCCCGGTCAACAGTTTTCCGGTCAGCAGAATAACCTCGCCTGCCTTCCATGTCCCGACCTCTTCCCGGGTAATGGTCTCCAGATTTACGTGGCGGGCAGTGTGAACGTCATACTTCAGACTGGGCCAGATGCTCAGGTCTGGTGGATCCAGAAAGACCGGGCCGGAGCCGTCGAGCACCAGGTGCGCATGGCGCGTGGCGGCACAATTCGGAATTATCGCTACGGGCAGGTTGGCCGCGTGCGTGGGGTAGTCCAGAATCTTCACGTCCAGCACCGTCGTCAATCCGCCCAGACCCTGTGCGCCAATCCCGAGATCGTTGATCCGGTCGTAAAGGTCGATACGAAGCTGTTCGATATTCGTCTTTGGCCCGCGCGCCTTGAGCTCCTGCATATCGATCGGGTCCATCAGCGACTGCTTCGCCAACAGCATCGCCTTCTCCGAAGTTCCGCCAATGCCGATGCCCAGCATTCCGGGCGGACACCAACCTGCTCCCATCGTTGGGACGGTCTTCAGCACCCAGTCCGCGACCGAGTCGGAAGGATTGAGCATGATGAACTTGCTCTTGGCCTCGGACCCGCCACCTTTTGCCGCCACCGTTACGTCGATTTGGCTACCCGGGACGAGCGCCACCTCAACGACGCAAGGCGTATTGTCCAGCGTATTTTTGCGTGCAAACGCCGGGTCGCGCAGGATGGAGCCTCGGAGCTTGTTGTCAGGGTCCATCCACGCGCGCCGAACGCCTTCGTCGCACATGTCCTGGAGCGACATCGTTGGAGCACCGCCGTCCGTACCCCGCAGCTGGACCTCAAGGCCGATCTTCAAAAAGATCGTGACGATGCCGGTGTCCTGGCAGATCGGCCGGTGGCCCTCAGCGCACATCCGGGAGTTGATGAGAATCTGCGCGATGGCGTCTTTGGCGGCGTGCGACTGTTCCAGATCGTAGGCCCGAGACAGATTCGTGATGTAGTCAACCGGGTGATAGTAGCTGATGTACTGCATAGCGCCGGCGATGCTTTCGATGAGGTCCTGCTGTGGGATCGCGTTCATGTCGTGCCTCTTCTGCCACCATGTTAAGCCAGCTTCCTCTACTTGGGAACACAAGCCGCCAGTACATCGGAGGATTTGACCATGTCAGAGCCGATTTTTCAGCCAAGACTGTTATGTCCGGCAACCGCGCATCATAAGCCCATATGCAAGAGCTTCAGCCAATGGTAGTGGCACGGGACGACCAACCGTGGCAGGCCCTTCTGGATTCCGCTGGGGAAGGCATCTGGGGCGTTGACCTGGATGGCGTGTGTACTTTTGTAAATCGTGCCGCACTGCGGATGCTGGGTTTCGAAGCCCATGAATTAGTAGGCCGCAACATGCACGAGATGGTTCACCACCACTATCCCGATGGCCGGGTTTATCCCAACGAAGAGTGCTCTATTTACAACGTCTTCTGGAAGAATATGGTGTTCTCCAATCAGGTTGATCATGTGTACCGCAAGGACGGATCCCTCTTCTACGCAGAGATGTCTGCCCAGCCGATCATGACCGAAGGTGGAGTGAAGGGCGCTGTCGTGACCTTCCGGGACATCACCCAGACGCGCCAGGCTGAGGAAGCTCTGCGACGCAGCGAGAAGCTCGCCGCAGTCGGGCAGTTAGCCAGTTCCATTGCGCATGAGATCAATAACCCACTGGAAGCGGTGGTGAATCTTCTCTATCTTATCCGCACCGCATCGTCGCTGGATGAAACCCGCACCTACGCCACCCTCGCGGAGAACGAGCTTGCGCTGGTATCAGACATTACGATGCAGACTCTCCGATTCCACAGGCAACAGACGGCTCCCACGTCAGTCCACCTGGGAGATACCATCACAGCCGTATTGCGGCTTTATGCCGCTCGATTCATCGCGAGAAAAGTGGAACTCAAGACCCGTCTGCAGGAGACACCAGCAGCAATGCTGATGGAAGGCGATGTGCGCCAGGTCCTGAATAATCTAATCCGTAATGCCTACGAAGCCATGCCCAAAGGCGGTCAATTACACCTTAGGCTGCGCTCAGCCCGGTGCATG
>JAYVDT010000349.1:0-4547 GCA_043749265.1 Rhodanobacteraceae bacterium
TCACCCGTCATCATCGAAGACGACTGCCTTATCGGCGGCAACACCGGCGTCTACGAAGGCACGATCGTGCGCACCGGAGCCGTCCTCGCCGCCGGCACCATCCTCACGCGCGGAACCCCCGTCTACGATCTCGTCCGTGGCGAAATCTACAAGGCCACGTCCGCAAGTAACGGCCAGCAAGCCCAGCCGCTCATCATTCCCGCTGGCGCCGTGGTCGTTCCCGGCTCGCGCGCCATCATCAGCGGTAAAGGCAAGGATTGGGGCCTCTCCGTCGCCACGCCAGTCATCGTCAAGTACCGCGACGAAAAGACCGAACTCTCCCTGGCCCTTGAAGACTTGCTGCGATAACCGCACTCGAGCGGCCAAGGACCCCAGCCTGGCCGCAAACTTTCGTTACTTTCGGAAGGTTTTCGTTTACCCGCTCAAGTTCCTGTTTACTCTCGTCCTGGGTAGCGCACACGCCTCCGAAGTCTTTCAATCCACACATGAAGTGCGCGAACTGATGGTGGTCTATGGCCTCGGCTTTGCCGCGACATACCTCCTGATCGCAGGCCTTTATTTCATCGGATGGCTCCACCGCAAGGACCTCGAACTCAATCAGGTCGAGCGCATCCTCACCATCTCCTGGATCACGGATAACGTCGGCGTAGCCTTTGTCGGAGTCCTCTCAGCCTTCGTCGCCACCGTCCTTCCGGCCAATCGAGCCGGGTACGCCGGGTACATTTTCTTTCTCATTGGCATCTTTAAGACCGTCCACGGAACGATCGCAGGCCGCTACGTCCGTCGCGCCCGCGCCCGTGCAGGCCTTGCTGAATCGACAATCATCGCCCCGTAACGCTTCTTGCATATAACTGGTAAACTCAGGGGTGATGGCTCAAAATAACGTTCAAGACAAATTACGCATGATTCCCCTTGGGGGCCTTGGCGAGTTCGGTATGAACTGCATGGCACTCCGCTGGCAGGACGATATTATCGTCGTCGACGCTGGCTTGATGTTCCCCGAAGAAGAACTGCTCGGCGTCGATATCGTCGTGCCGGACATCTCTTACCTCACAGAAAACCGCGCCAAAGTCAAAGCCATTATTCTCACCCATGGCCATGAAGACCACATCGGCGGCCTCCCATGGATCCTCTCCGAGCTCAATGTTCCCGTCTACGGGACCGAGTTTACCCTCGCCCTTGTCGAAGGTAAATTAGACGAGCACCGCCTCCTCGACGACGCCGACCTGATCGAAATGCTGCCCGGCAAACGCTTCACCCTCGGGCCCTTCTCCATCATGCCCATCCGGGTCACGCACTCGCTCGTTGATTGCGTCGCGCTCGCCATCCACACTCCCGTCGGCGTCGTTCTCCACACCGGCGACTTCAAGATCGATCTATCCCCCGCTGATGGCAAAGCCTTCGACCTCCAGGCCTTCGCCGATCTCGGAAAAGCCGGTGGCGTCCTCGCGCTGCTCCAGGACTCGACCAACGTCGATCGCCGCGGCTGGACCCCAAGCGAAAAGGCGGTGCGTCCGCGCCTCGATGAGATCTTCGGCCAGACCAAGAAGAAGCTCTTCTTCACCTGCTTCTCGTCCTCCATCACCCGCCTCGGCCTGGCCTTTGAACTCGCAGCCAAGCACAATCGCAAGGTCGCCGTCATCGGTCGCTCCATGGATAACGCCACGGAGATCGCCCAGGACCTCGGCTATCTGAAGATCCCCCAAGGCCTGCTCATCAATCCCGGTCAGATCCGCGACTTCGCCCCTGACAAGCTTCTTATCATGATCTCCGGCACCCAGGGCGAACCCATGTCCGCCCTCTCCCGCGCCGCTGTCAACAACCACAAATTCGCCAAGATTGACTCCGGCGACACGGTCCTGATGTCTTCCCGCGTCATCCCCGGCAACGAAAAATCCATCTATCGCGTCATCGACCATCTCGAGCGCCGCGATGCCAACGTAATCCACGACGACGGTACCAACGGCCTCATCCACGTCTCCGGCCATGGCTCGCAGGAAGAGCTGAAGATGATGATCAACCTCGTTCAACCGAAGTTCTTCATTCCGGTCCACGGCGACTATCGCCACCTGAAGCGCCATGTCGAGCTCGCCATGTCCACCGGCGTCCCCCAAAAGGCCATCCTGCTTGAAGACGGCGAAGTCCTTGAGTTCACCAAAGACACCGCCACCAAGAACGGCAAGGTCACCACCGGACGAGTCTGCATCGACTCCGGCGGCTCCATCGACGTTGTTGAAGACCTCGTCATTCGCGACCGCCAGCACTTGTCGGAAGATGGTATTGTCCTCGCCATGATCGCCATCAACAAGCGCACCGGTCAGGTCCAGGGCACGCCAGAGATTGTCATGCGCGGCTTTGCAGTTGACGACGCCCAGACCATCGCCGAGGCGCGCGCCATCGTCGGACGCACTCTCGAAAGCTCCAGCGTCGAAGAGCGCGGCGACTATGGCGTCATCAAGGAAAAGATCCGCAACGATCTCAAGCGCTTCATCCAGAAGTCGACCAGCCGCCGTCCGCTCGTTCTTCCCGTCATCATGGAGATCTAATATTCAGCCTAAGACAGATAGGGCGGAGCCATACGGCTCCGCCCTATCTGTTTGTACTCAAGGTTGGTCCCGCACCCCATCCTGGATCTCCGGCTTCTGCAGGAAGTACCACTCCGGCTGAGCCGACGCAATCTTCTCCGCCCTCAAATATTCGTCGTGCGCCTCTGCTCGCCGCCCCATACCCTTCAGTGCGCTGGCTAATTGCAGATGCGCCAGCGCCACAAGCGCGCTTGCATCGTCAAACAGTCTCCGCGTAAAGAAGAAAACCGTCACCGCAAGCATCACCGCAAAGATCGCCATCGCAAGCCGTGCCGTCCACAGCACCTTGTCGACGTTGATACTTGGCGGTTGCAACGCCGTTCCGAAATATCACGCAGTCGAGTCACCATAACCCGCGCCCTTGCTCGTAGATTCGACCGGACAACTCCCCGCTGGAGCCGGTGCAGACGCGAGCCAAAGCGGTAGTGCCGCGACCAGCTTCGCCAAAGGAGGATGCTCCGGATTCACCCCAAAATCGCCACACTGCGAGTAACGAAATCCCGCATGCGAGTGATATCCCTCGTCGTAAGTCATCGACTCACGACGCACCACACTCAGGATCTGCGCTAGAAAAACAAGCAGCAAAACGAATGCGAAAGCTTCGGTCCTGAAAGCAGGCGACGACATGCGAAAGCGGGTTGCGGGCATGAGCGGATGCTACTAAAACGACACGCACCGCGGCAAAGCTCCGTGTACCATCTGCCTTAGCCATGCCCCGCACGTCCAAAGCCCGCAGGTTTCCCCACCGCCGCACGGGCATCACGCGCCTCACACGGAATCTTCGCCGTTCGCGTGCCCTCGCAGTCGGCGCCCATCGGCGCGTCGTGACCCGCATTTACGCTCGCCCCGTCTTCTTCTCCATCCTCTTCGCCGGCATCCTTACCTTCATCTTCGCGGGTTGGCCCTTTGCCCGGGCGCACTTTCAAGCTGTCGCCGTGTTGCAACAAGTCGCCGGCCAGCCCGTCCCCGCGCTCGTCGCAGATTTCGTTGCCGACCCCATCGCCACCGAAGACACCACGCTTCAAACCGAGTCAGGGCCCATCCGCGCCCGACTCTACTTCCCGGCAAAGAAGGCCCACGCCCCAGCCCTCATCGTCCTCCACGGCGTCCACCATCTCGGCATCGACGAGCCCCGCCTCGAGGCCTTCGCCGCCGCTATGGCATCCTGCGGAATCCGCGTCCTCACCCCGGAGCTTCCGGACATCAAGGACTACCACGTCAGCTCGAACTCGATAAAAACCATCGGCGAATCCGCCCAGTGGTTCGCCAAACAAACCGGCGGCCCCGTCGGGGTCATGGGCCTGAGCTTCTCTGGCGGCCTCGCCCTTCTGGCCGCCGCCGACCCCCTCTACAAACCCGACTTCAAATTCGTATTCGCCGTCGGCAGCCAGGATTCCATGGGCCGCGTCGCCCAGTACTACCGCACCGGAGAAGACGTCCGACCCAACGGCACCATCGAGCTCCTCCCCGCGCACGAGTACGGCCCCCTGGTCCTCGAATACGAGTACGTCGAAGACTTCGTTCCCCGCAGCGATGTAGCCCCCATCCGCGCCATCCTTCGCGCCCATCTCTACGAGGACAAACCCGCCGAACTCATCGCCTCCGCCAAGCTGAACGACTCGCAAAAGTACGAAGCCCTGGAACTTATGGATGCCTCCTCCAAACGCACCCGCGCCCTCATCGCAGCCACGATAGCCAAGCACACCGACGAGCTGAACGGCCTTTCTCCACGCGGCCACCTCGCCAGGATGACCACGCCCGTCTACCTCCTCCACGGCCAGGCTGACAACATCATCCCCAGCGCCGAAACTCTCTGGATGGCCTCCGAGCTCTCCAGCGAATCCCTGCAAGCCATGCTCGTAAGCCCTGTCATCAGCCATATTGACTTCGAAGGCACCAAACCCGGCCTCTACGATCAATGGAAGCTGATCCATTTCTTCGCCCTTGTCATGCACGCCGCCG
>JAYVDT010000350.1:0-14044 GCA_043749265.1 Rhodanobacteraceae bacterium
CTTCTTTTACGCCAAAAGCCATCCTTCCAACCTGATCTATCTTGCTCTTTCGATCCTCGCAAACTGGGCATTTGCACATTTGATTACGAAGAGCGCACAGCCGGCGAAGAAGCGTCTTCTGGTGTTGGCCCTTGGCCTTAACGTCGTCTATCTGTCTGCCTTCAAGTACCTGGGGTTCTTTGCGTCACTCTTTGCGTTTGTGCTTCCCCATGGCTTCCAAGTTCCGACGCTGCCCTTTCCGCTTGGCATCAGCTTCTTTACGATCACGCAGATTATGTACCTGATCGACTGTTATGAAGAGACGCTTTCGGCGGGCAGCCTCCTCGACCACGCGTCGTTTGTAACGTTCTTCCCTTACCTCATCTCTGGCCCCCTGGGACGCGCCAAGCGCATGCGCCACCAGTTCGGCAATTTTGGCGGGCAGAAAGGCGCCCGTGCCAACCTTATGGCACGCGGCGTTTATCTTTTTTCAATCGGCCTGTTCAAGAAGGCGGTGCTGGCCAACTCATTCGCGCAGGTGGTGGACTTCGGCAATACGACGGCGACCAATATGTCGTCGCTTGAAAGCTGGATCTTCAGTATCGCGTATGCGCTGGATGTTTACTTCGATTTCAGCGGCTATTCGGATATGGCGATTGGCTCGGCACTGATGCTGGGTATCGAAATTCCGAGAAACTTTGACCGACCGTTTAGTTCGAAGTCGATTATCGAGTTCTGGCAGCGGTGGCATATCTCGTTGACGCAATTCATAACGGCATATCTATACACGCCAATCCTCCGTGCATTCAAGAAGCGCACCCTCTTCACCGCTGCGATCGCCACCTTCCTGGCGATGGGTATCGCCGGTCTTTGGCACGGGGCAGCCTGGACGTTTGTGATCTACGGCTTCCTCCATGGAACCTACCTGGGGATCAACCAGTACTGGCGCAAGAAGAATATGCCCCATATCCCAGCATTTCCCTCGTGGCTGCTTACGTTTGTCTGCGTCGTGATTTCGCTTATCTATTTTGGAGCAAGCTCTGTGCCGGAGGCGAATGCGAGGGTGATTGCGCTGTTCAATCCGCACAATGGCTTTGCGACGCATAACATTTTGAATTACGCGTTGCTGGTTGATGGTGTGGGGATTCGCGTGATCGGACTGCCACTTCTTGCGAGTGGCTTGATTGCATTCTTCGGGCCGGCATCTGAAGAGATGGGCCGCGACTTCAAGCCTACGACCTGGAACTGCATCTATGCAGTTGGCATAACTCTGGTCGCCTTCATTATGATCAATTCCATTATCACGACTCCGTTTGTTTACTTCCGCTTCTAAAAGGCATGTTCCCGCAATGACGACCACAACGATCGAGACGACGACACCTGCACCCGCCATCAGCAGCACGGGCTGGCTCAGTATTGGGTTAGGTTTGCTCGTTCTTTTGCTTGGGATTCATCTCTTCATCACGTGGAAGATGGATGTATTTGGCATTCTGCGCGACCCGAGTGGGCGGCAACTCAGCACGTCGCACCATGAGCGCAAGGCGAAGTGGCTACTGAACCACCGGTATGTGCCCACCAACTTTGATGCGCTGATCATCGGGCCCTCGCCGTCGGTCAACTGGCACCTGAAGGATTTGACCGGCTACCGCTTCTATGACGAATCCCTTGAAGGCGGCGATGCTGTCGAGTTGCGGATGATTGTCGAACAGGCACTCAAGACCGGCCATTTCAAGGTTGCAATCGTCGGACTCTACCCGCATACGACACAGGTTCACTACTTCTGGGATGGACTTGACCAGGCGAATATATGGGAGGCTTACGGCTCGCTCAATTCGTTCGGGATTGAAGCCGACGACTTTGCCGTGAAGTATCTGCACCATCCACGCACATTCTTTCCGGATGGCAGCCACCGCATGCCCGTTGCCAGAGTAACCCCGCCCAAGCCGGGCGACCCGAAGCTCGAGGTCCAGCAGGATCCCGCAGCCGTGAAAGATTATCGCGAGTTGGTGCAGGAGTTGCTGGCGCACGGCATCAAGGTGGTCTACGTCGTGTACCCGCTGTTTGGTCCTTCCTATGCTTACAACAAAGACGAGATGGCGCAATACATGGAGTCGGTAAAGCAGAACATGCCCTCGGCCCCTTTAATCGATTTCAACACATCAGAGTTCGACGCGTTGCGGAACGATCCGAATAACTACATGGATGAAGTTCACTTGAGCGAGGCCGGCAGCACAATCTTTTCTCCCATTGTGAACGCACGCGTGCATCAGGCATTGCACGACCAATAAGCAGAAGCAAGCAGGAGAAGCGAATGTCGACCAGCCCGATTATTGCGTCCAGGCGCGTCTCTCAGGGTTTGCAGGAAGCCTTCGCGGCGCTCTCGGGTGATCGCAATCCGATGCACATGGATGCTGTTGCGGCGCGGCGAACACAGGCCGGACTTCCAGTGGTTCACGGAGTACACACGTTGCTTTGGGCACTCGAGTCGCTCGCCGCTCAGGGGCATCTTGCATCCACCCCATCTCGCATCCGCGCCAAGTTTTTGAAGTGGGTTTATCTGGATGTTGAAGCGGTTCTCTCCTTCCCCGTGGCAACGACAACGACGGCGACGTTCTTACAGGTGGAGGTACTTGGCATGACGGTTTTGTCTGCCGAGATCTTCCACGGCGAGCCAGTTGGCCCTGCCACGCCAGCTCCCGTAATTCCCTCCCCCGCAGAGCCTCTGCCGGCGGCACTGGATTTGCTGTTTGCCGAGTTGCAGGACCGCAAAGGCGAGGCCTACACGGCTCCTGCCGACCAGGTAACGAAGCTGTTTCCGCATCTCTCCGACCTGATGGGTGCCGTCTCCGTTGCCGAGATCGTTGCCTGTTCCTACATCGTCGGGATGGAGGCGCCGGGCCTGCACTCAATGTTCTCGAAGCTGGACCTGAACCTTGCGCCTGCGATGAAGGATGGCGCAGATCGCAGCGCGCTCCATTACGAGGTCACATATCTTGACGAGCGGTTCCGTAAGGGTCGCGTCTCTGTCACGGGCACAGCCACAACAGGCACGCTCGAGGTCTTTATCCGGGTCCCGCCGGTCAGGCAGGCTTCCATGGAACTGATCTCGCAGCATGTGACACCCGATGAATTCACCGGAGTCAATGCGCTCATCATCGGCGGGTCACGCGGTCTGGGCGAGTTGACAGCGAAGCTCATCGCGGCCGGCGGCGGTACTGCTAACATCACGTACGCTCTGGGCAAGGTTGAAGCCGAAGACGTCGCGTCGCAGATCCGTGCAAGCGGTGGCTACGCCCATACGCTGGCGTATGACGTACGCAAGGCGCCAGGACCGCAGCTTGAGGCTCTGGCCGCGCGGCCAACGCACCTCTTCTACTTTGCGACCAACACCATCTACAAGCCGAAGCTCGCCGTCCTCTCCGCTTACGCCCTTGCAGACTTTATCCAGTTTTACCTGCAGGGTTTCTACGATCTGTGCGTAGCACTGACTACTCCGGCGCTCGAGGACGGCAGCAAGCTGATCGTCTTCTATCCTTCGACTGTTTTTATTGAAGCGAGACCCGCCGGCATGACCGAGTACGCCATGGTCAAGGCAGCCGGCGAACTGCTGTGTGAGGACATGAACACTTATCTGCCGGGCGTCCAGGTGCTCGCGCATCGGTTGCCCAAGCTTGCAACCGACCAGACCGCAGGTGTAATTCCCGAGCGCGAGACCGATGCCATTGACGCCTTGTTGCCCAGCCTGCGAACTATGGCGAATCTAAGCGCGCTCGCAAAATAAAAAGGGTCCGTGAGCGGCAATCGCTGCATGGACCATGATTATTCTGGACTGGCTACTTATTCTTCTTTTCCTGAACTAGGTCAACCAAGTCGCCGACTTCCTTGAGGTCCTGTAGTTCGCCCAAGGCAAACTTGACTCCGAAATGACGCTCCACCATCTCGATAAGCTCGATGTGCGCGAGCGAGTCCCAGTTCTTCGTATTCAATGCGTTGGAGCCGCGAGTTACGGTCAAGCCCGGCGTGTTCAGCGCCTCTTCAAAAATTGGTTGCAAGTCTGCCAGAACACTCTCTGCCGTCAAATTAGCCATTCGTAAACTCCGTCACCTTGATGTGTTTATTGCGTTCATTGTGGTCGAGCACGTTCAGTCTCCAAACCGTCGCGCCCTCGGGCAGGTCGGTGCGGGTTGAGTCGTGCGGCTGGAAGCCCAGCGCGGATAAAACTCCGCCACCATCGCATTCTTGGCCGTAGGAAAGAAATACCCATAAATCGCTTGGATGCCTCGATCGCGTGCGCGGTCAACGACAGCATCCAGCATTGCCACTTCCATCTCGCGCTTCAGGACTCGGCAGCTCATGAGCCAAAGGTCCATGTGCAGTGCGGAGTCTTGCTTGCGCCCGAGGACGATCGAGATCAGACCGTTGTCGCCGAACTTGTCCGCCAGCTTGCCGTAGAGCCCAATGACGCTCGAGTCGCTGACCACCCCTTCCATGTCGGCAAGGCTGTAGCGCTTCGTTGTCAGGTTGAACTGGTTGGTTTTGTTGGTCAATTGCGCGATGCGGTCGAGGTAGACGGGTTTGAAGGCGTCAATCTCGGCGACCATTTCGAGCGAATCCAGATACTCGCCATAGTTAGCGAACTTGTTCTGCTGCGCGGCACGCTGCGAATTGTTCGCATACAGCGCTGCACGTTCCAAATCTTCTCTCGAGAGTGAAACGGGCTCAAAGTAGCGACCCTGCTCGATGATCTCCACGAACTTGCTAACCTGATTGCCGACCTCAGGAACGGCGACTCCGGGAACCTGCGCGCGCACGATCTCGCGTTCTGCGGGGTTATCGTCGACGAAGACAAAGCTGTCGACGCCCAGATTCAGTTCCCTGGCGATCTCGTGGATGTTCTCGTGCTTGGGATCCCAGTTGGCTTTGAAGCATGAGATGTGTTCCAGTTTCAGCACCGCGCTGGGATGAGAAAAGCCAGTTTTGGCAACAGACTCGGTATTCTTGGAGCAGACGGCCAGGAGCACGCCGCGATTACGCAGTGACAGGCAATACTCCTGGAAAGCCGTGTAGGCCTCGGCGACGGGCGTCTCACGGCCAATCTGAATCTTGTCTGCACCATCATCGCCAATGACTCCGCCCCAGATGGTGTTGTCCAGGTCCAGAACCAGCACCTTGCGGCTTTTCCCGTAGGTCGCGCGGACGAGTGAATTAAGTGACCGTGCCAACTCCAGGTTCGCCTCGGCGGTCAGCAAAATCTTGTAGCTGAAGTAGCGGTCCCAGTTGAACCAGTTGCGCATGCCCATGTGTGCGGAGATTCCGTGAACATCCTGCAGCAGCAACTTGGGGCGGTGCGAGGCTTCATGCGCGAACGCCACGTTGAGATGCATCAGAAAGCGGCTCTGCCCGCAGGCCGAGACGGCGTCCATGTTGCCCAGGACGGCGTGCGGCGGCGTCTCAAAGTTGTTCTGGATGATCTGGCAGCCGACTTTGCTATCCAGCGAATCCCATATCTCCCTGTAACGGGAGAGTTCAGCCTCCACATATCCGGGCAGGTCGGCCTCGGTGCAGCTTAACGGCGGCGCGTTCTGCACGTTCAGGCAGGAGGTGTGGATATAAATGACGTTCGGTTTGAAGTCGGCCAGCTCCTGCGTATTATGGACGGCGTCTTCGTAGAATCGGCCGTACTCGCTTTGGTGAAAGACTGGCTTGAAGCCGTCTGCCAGCAGCAGAAGTTCGAAGAGGTTTACCACTTCGTCCGTCGTGGTTCCACCCAGCACAGCGACACGAAGTTCCTGCAGGCCCGGTACGGCAGAGAGCTGATTGCGAAGGCTCTTCCGCTTCATCAAGATGTCGTTGATGGAACAGGAATAGAAGTCAAGCATCACTAGATTCTATATCGCGGCCCCGGTTAGACCGTCTGCCGGACGACCGCTTGACGCACTCTTATCGGTGCCTGGCGGCACCGATGCGAAGGGCCGCAAGTGCCGTCTTTGACATTGCTTGTACTCTGAGTCTTAGCGGAATCGATTGTTCGCTCGCCGTTCATTCTGACTACGAGGGTCTCTATGCTCATTCGATCCGAATTCACCATTGAATTTCATCTGCCCCAGCCCGTCGTCATGGTGGGCCTGCTCCGGTTCTATCCTTCGCTTGACCCGTTCGTTCGGGCCCCGGAAAGGCTGCTCGTCGAGCATATCGAGGCCAACAACGCCTTTATCCCAGTGGAGGAATACCTGGATTCCTTTGGCAATCGCTGCTCGCGTTTCGTCGCGCCGCAGGGCCATCTCCGCCTGACCGGATATAGCCTGCTAGAGATCGAGGCCGTACCCGACCCCATCAAAACGGATGCAGTCCAGCACCAGGTTGAAGATCTGCCGACGGAAGTTTTGCAGTTCCTGCTCAGTTCACGGTATTGCCAGGTCGATTCCCTGTCGCTCGTTGCCGGTGATCTATTCGGCCATACCTCTCCCGGCTGGGCGCGCGCCATCTGGATTCGCGACTGGGTCAACAGCCACGTCCGATTCGACTACAACTCGGCGCGCTCTACCAAGACCGCGCTCGACGTCTTCACGGAGCGCGTTGGCGTCTGCCGAGACTTCCAGCATCTCGCCATCACCATGACCCGCGCCATGAATATCCCCGCCCGCTACGTGACCGGTTACCTTGGCGATATCCGCCGCCCAGCGAGTGGCCCCGGCGATTTCAGCGCATGGTATGAGGTCTTTCTGGACGGCTGCTGGTGGACCATGGACGCCCGCCACAACGATAGCCGGATGGGCCGAGTGCTGATGGCGGTGGGGCGCGACGCAACCGACGTCGCCATAACAACCAGCTTTGGCGTCGCCAACCTGACCTATTTTTACGTCCAAAGCTGCGAGGTGGACCTGATGGGCAATACGGTGCCGTTGCCCTTGAAACTTCTGGGGGCTTAGGGCCATTCTGGCTCTCGACTTCGCCTTACAAAAACGGAGTGTGCAGTTTTAGCGCCCGGGGGAGGATACTGGATATGACAATGCGATTTATTTCCCAGCTCAGAACGAAAGCCAAAGTGCCAAGCCTCTTCGCAGGCAAGGCCTGGCAACAGGTCCTCACACGCGACGAGCGTGCCGACGGTCAGTTCTTCTACGCGGTCAAGACGACCAAGATCTTCTGCCGTCCTAGCTGCCCCAGCCGCCGGCCTGAACGCAAGAACGTCAGCTTCTTCCCTACTGCCGAACAAGCCCGAATCGCCGGGTATCGCGCCTGCCTGCGTTGCGATCCAGAAGCTGCAACCAAGCGCGACGACCCACAGATCGCCGCGATTGATGCAGTATCCGCATACCTGACCGAGCACGCCAGCGAGCGCACCAAGCTCAAGGATGTTGCGAAAGCAACTGGCGTCGCACCCCTGACGATCCTGCGCGGATTCAAGCGCGTCCTCGGCGTGAGTCCGCGCGAGTATGCCAAGGCACAGCGCGTCGCCAAGTTCAAGGATGCCGTGCGCGAGCCCAAGAAGAGCGTTACGACCGCTCTGTACAGCGCAGGTTTTGGCTCCAGTAGCCGGCTTTATGAAGGCTCCGACGCAACCCTGGGTATGACCCCCAGCGCGATGAAGGCCGGCGGCAAGGGGGAGACAATCCGGTACACCGTGGCAAATAGCCCGTTGGGACTAATCCTGGTGGGCGCGACGGCACGAGGAATCTGCAGCATCTCTTTTGGCGATTCGCCGGAAGAACTTGTTGCGAAGCTTCAGGCCAGCTTTCCCCAGGCGGAGACCAAGCAGATGGATCGCGAGCTCAGCTACGCGGTGGACGCGATGGTGAGCGCCATGGGCGAGGCGCCCAAAGCTTTACAGCTTCCACTCGATGTCCGTGCGACGGCCTTCCAGCACAGAGTCTGGCGAGAGTTGCAGGCTATTCCATACGGTGAAACCCGGACCTACTCGCAGATTGCAGAGGCAATTGGCAGCCCAAACTCAGTCCGTGCCGTTGCTGGGGCCTGCGCGGCGAATCCCGTCGCACTGGCAGTTCCGTGCCACCGCGTCATCGGCAAGGGCGGCAAGCTGACCGGATATCAATGGGGTATTGAACGGAAGCGGACGCTGCTTGCGAACGAGAAGGCGAGCTAGATGCCGGGTCCGATGGGTAAGTCATACAAACCATGGGTCATCGTCAGTTTGGCGACATTGCTTCTGTCGCTGATGAGCCTGACCGTGACAGTGACAATTTCATTTGTATACTTTACCGGTAAGGACTCGCCGATTTGGCTGATTGTGCTTATTAGTTTGTTTGCGATGGGCGTCGGCCTAGGCTTTGCAGGCTTCTTCGGCTTGATGGTGTTCGCGGGATGGCAGTCTTTCCGCGAGGGACAACGCGTCCAGGTGATCTCCCCGACGCATGACGACACCAAAGCCTGACGCTGACGGCTGAACTATGCTGGACCGCAGGGTCCACCGCAACCGTTAGAGTAGAGCCATGAACGCGATGGCAACCGCAAACCAGATCGACCCCAGGAAGCTCTACCGCAAGATTACGTGGCGGATCATCCCGTACATCTTCATCCTCTACATACTGGCATATCTGGACCGGGTGAACGTCGGTTTCGCGGCGGTCGAGTTCAAGCACGACCTGCACCTTACCGAGACCGTCTACGGTCTCGGTGGCGGCATCTTCTTCCTCGGCCAGCTGGTCTTCGATCTGCCCAGCAATCTACTCCTGCAAAAAGTCGGCCCGCGGCTCTGGATTGCACGCATCATGATTACCTGGGGCATCGTCGCCACGTGCATGATGTTTATCCGCGGCGCTCACTCCTTCTATGCCATGCGGCTCTTGCTTGGCATCAGCGAGGCAGGCTTCTTCCCCGGCATGATCCTCTACCTGACGTACTGGTTTCCGTCACAGGAGCGAGCCAAGGCGGTCGCGAAATTCATGACGGCAACCTCAATCGCAGGCGTTGTTGGCGCGGAACTGTCGCGCGTGTTGCTCAAGCTTGAAGGCCGTGGCGGGCTGCATGGTTGGCAGTGGCTTTTCCTGCTGGAAGGTCTGCCCACGATTTTGCTTGGCATCTCGGTGCTGTTCATTATGAAAGACCATCCGGACGACGCGAAATGGCTGTCCGACGACGAGAAAAAGTGGCTTGACACAGAGCTTGAACGCGACCGCAAGCAAGGCGGCGCAAGCGAAAAACACCATTTGCTCGATGCTTTCAAGCTGCCGATGGTGTGGGTGCTGGCCGTGATCTTCATGCTGGACCAGGTTGGCGTCTACACCGTCAACCTCTGGATGCCCTCGGTGCTCGCAGGTTTTCTACACCTGAGCGCCCGGGATGGCGCCGTCACGGTGGGCCGCTACGGTGCGCTTCCCTATGTGGTTGCGGCGATCTGCACGGTGCTGATCGGCTGGTCGAGCGACCGGACAGGTGAGCGACGTTTCCACATTGCCGGCTGTCTTCTGCTTGCAGCTACAGGCTTCGGATGGGCCGCGTACGCTCACTCGCTTGTGTCTGCGCTATTCGCTTTTGGTCTGGCGGCCGTGGGCTACTGGTCCATGATGGGTCCGTTCTGGGCACTGCCTACTCGGGTGTTAGGCGGTCAGGCCGCGGCGGGCGGAGTCGCCATTATTACGATGGTCGGCAGCATAGGCGGATTTGCCGGGCCGGCACTGACCGGCAAGCTCAAGGATATGACCAACAGTTACACCGCAGGACTGCTCATGATCGGTGGGCTGGCAGTCGTTGGCGCGATCCTATGTCTCTTTCTGACTCCTGCGAAAAGCTCTACAAACATGTCGAACACCAATTCATAAAACGATGGAAGTGCGATGAAAGGCTGCCCACTGCCAAGTTCCTATCCGTTTTGATAGCACTTCATCTGTATAAATCGGTATTTAGTTTTCGAGCTGGCGAGCCACTCTAATCGCATCCTACTGATATTCTAGGGTTGCTTAAATAAGAAAAAACAACGAGGTTCTATGGCGACGGCATCGATTGGTGAGATCAGAAAGACAGTGGCAAATGAATATAAGGTAGCGGACCTTTCGCTCGCGGAGTTCGGACGCAAGGAAATCGAGATCGCCGAGCAAGAGATGCCAGGCCTGATGTCGATTCGGCGCAAGTATGCTACCAGCAGGCCGCTTGAAGGCGTGCGCATAACTGGGTCGCTGCATATGACGATCCAGACGGCCGTGCTGATCGAGACGATGGTTGATCTCGGAGCCGACGTCCGCTGGGCAAGTTGCAACATCTTTTCCACGCAGGACCATGCGGCGGCAGCTATCGCCGCGGCCGGTGTGCCGGTCTTCGCATGGAAGGGTGAGACGCTGGAAGAGTTCTGGTGGTGCACAAATGAGGCGCTCAGCTTTCCCAACCCAGATCCAGCGGGGAAGGGCGGCCCGCTTGGTCCGCAGCTTGTGATCGATGACGGCGGCGATGTCACGCTTTTGATTCACAAGGGCTTCGAGCTGGAGAAGGGCGATAAGTGGGTCGATTCAGCTTCCGGTTCGCAGGAAGAGGGCGTCATCAAGGACCTGCTCAAGAAAGTGCATGCCCAGTACCCAACGCGCTGGACCGAGTGCGCGAAGGAGTGGCGTGGCGTTTCTGAAGAGACGACGACCGGTGTCCATCGCCTGTACAAAATGATGGAGAAGGGCTCGCTGCTGGTTCCAGCCATCAACGTGAACGACTCGGTTACGAAGTCCAAGTTCGACAATCTTTACGGCTGCCGTGAGTCGCTGGTGGACGGCATCAAGCGTGCGACCGACGTGATGATCGCGGGTAAGGTCGCGGTGGTTTGCGGCTTTGGCGATGTAGGCAAGGGCTCAGCCGCTTCTTTGCGCGGGCTTGGCGCTCGCGTGATCGTCACAGAAATCGATCCAATCAACGCGCTGCAGGCTGCTATTGAAGGCTACGAGGTTACGACGCTGGAAGAGACGCTGGGCCGTGCCGATATCTATGTCACGTGCACGGGCAACGTGGACATCATCACGCTCGAGCATATGAAGCTGATGAAGGATCAGGCAATCGTCTGCAACATTGGCCACTTCGACAATGAGATTCAGATGGAGCCGCTGAACACTTCTGGCGCGACAAAGTTGAACATCAAGCCTCAGGTGGACAAGTACACGTTTGCGAACGGCAACTCGATCTTCGTGCTTGCAGAAGGTCGCCTGGTAAATCTGGGTTGCGCTACGGGCCATCCGAGCTTTGTCATGTCGGCTAGCTTCTCCAACCAAACGTTGGCGCAGCTTGACCTTTGGGCTAACAAGGATACCTACGAGAATAAGATTTACATCCTGCCGAAGAAGCTGGACGAAGAGGTCGCAAGACTGCACCTGGAGAAGATCGGGGTGAAGTTGACCACGCTCTCCACAGAGCAGGCTGAGTATCTTGGCGTCCCTGTCGATGGTCCATATAAGGCAGAGATTTACCGCTACTAGGGTACCCGCCTTACCCCCATGGGGGGCAGGACTTGTACTGAGATGGAAGAGACAACAGAAAGCCCTGGCGGCTAGCCAGGTCTTTTTGCTGTCGTCTCTTCTTGACTGAATCTGGAAAGGGTAGGGGTGGCTATGCCACCCCTACCCTTTTCAGATTGGAGTTGGGTTTCACGGGCTTTCGACTTGAAATGCAACTTTCCCCGGGTTTTCAAAAAGAATATCTTCTCAACTCGCTCTAACGCTTTTTGTTGTGTTTGGCGCGAGCGATGCGACGGGACTCCTGATTCTGCTGGCGGTCCAGTGTCTTCTTGTCAGCCGCAGTGAGGTGACCGTTGTCCTGGGCGCGCATTCCCTGCTCTTCCTTGTTGATGCCGGCCTCCTGATGCTCGAGGCGGCTGGTTTCGCCTGCCGTCAACTGGCCGCTGTTGACGCCCTGGGCGATCCGCTTCTGCTGGTCGATCCTGCGGTTATGGATGGTCTTGGCGGTGGCCTCGGAGGGAGGCAGGGTGGGAGCCGAGTTCTGGGCTAAGAGTGCGGCGGGGGCGAGGACCAGGGCGGCTGCAAGAGCGAAGTGGCTAAGCTTCATTTTGATTCTCCGTATGTCTGTCTGGGTGTGGCTGCGATCAGTTGCGGCCATCGCGTACGGAGGGATAGACACAGGGATTTACGCCGGGTTGCGGTGGCGAAGGAATCTTTTTTGGCGAGCCAGACAGAGACTTTTGGCACAGTTCCGAGATTGCGCGGGTATGAAGAGCAAAGACACGAAGACTAGCTGCTAGCTCCGACCGGGTCAAAGTCGTTAGCGAAGATTACCTGTAGGCCTGGGGTGGTGCCAAGCTGCTGATCGATGAGTACTATGGTCCGCGCAGTGCCGCTGGTATAGGTAACGGCTGATCCGGTGTAGCTGGTACCGGAGGCGGTGGTGGGGACGGTTCCGGTAGGTACTGCGATCAGGGTGTACACGCCGGTTGCGATGTTTATGTACCCGGTGTTCTGGCTGAAGATGATATTCGTGAGGATGGGGTGAACCTGAGTGATCGTGGAGCCAGTGGGAACGAGATAGAGATCGACGGCGCCCGCCCGGGTTGACTGAGCGATGATACGGACGGAGAACTGTCCTGCGGGAGCGGGTTGGCTCTGGTCTTTGAGAATGATTTCCTGAAGGGTGTTGGAGTAGTTTCCGATGAGCACGGTGTATTGAGCACCAGTCACGAAGGTTCCGGAGGCTGTGACGACCTGTTGATGGGTGCCGGCGTTATTGACGTTAATTCCATAGCTGCCCGGAGTGGTGGGAACGTAGGAGGTAATAGTGCCGAGACCGAGGTTGTAAGCGAGTGCGCCGGTGCCTTGGTAGACATCGAGTCCGCCGGCGTCGGGTGAGGTATCGACGATGCGTATCTGTGACAGATTAGGACTGCCGGTGACGCTTTGGCAGCCGGGCAGAAAAAGGATTGCAGCCGACAGGACGGCTAGCATGGATGCTCGTCTGACACGGCGGAGATGGATAGACCGTGTTCCGGGCTGCTGACGTTCCGGCTCAGGATAGGCAAACAATGGCATAAAGGATTGTGTTCATGCTAAACGATTTATCGGACTGGGTGTCACCGAAAAACAAGTGCGGAACCGACACGGGAACACGGGCGGGCAAATGCTCCTATGTTCGGAGTTGAACTGGCTCCGGACATAGGAGATGCAGCGAGTCTACTCGGCGGAGGTGCTTGGCAGCGCTACTTGGTGGGCTTCTTGGCAATAACCTTGTCAGCGATTTTGGAATAGGTCGCGGCGGGAAGAATTCCCTTTTGGGTTAGCTGCGTCTTGGCGGCATAGGGACGGCCTTTCAGGATGCGGTCTGCGTAGGCGTCGCCGATGCCAGGGAGTGCTTTGAGTTGATCCAGGGTGGCGGTGTTGAGGTCGAGGAGGTCAGCCGATGCTGCGGCGGATGGCTTGGGCGCAAGGGCTGCGGCGGGCTTGGTGGCGGGTTTCGCGGCCTGAGTAGTAGCGGGCTTGGCGGCCTGAGCGTTGCCTAAAGGGATTGCGGTGAGGGCGGCGAAGGAGAGTGAAAGTGCGAGCAGGCGGCGGAAGATGCGCATCGTTGGTGACTCCGGTGTGGGTTGGGTCAGGCTGGACTACAAGAGTATGCCCGGGCCTTTGCGAGGGCAACGACAAAAGCAGAATGATTTGCGTGGTGGAGTGGGTGAGTTGACAGAGCGCGGGGTGGCGGATAGCCTTTAGCAAATGAGTGCTCAGTTGCATCATCGCGGCCACCACCATCATCACGCGTATTGCGTGTTGGCGTCTGTGTCCGGTGCGGTGAGCTAAAGCTCATACTCGGATTCCTAAAAGGCCCGCCAACGCGTTTCACGCGAGCGGGCCTTTTTATGTGTTTTGGTTGATCTGAACTTCAGGGAGAGATGGAATGGACGCCGTAAAGATTGACTTTGAAAAGGCCGACGGGATGGTTGCGGGGATCGTGCAGGACGCGCGGACCGGGCAGATGCTTATGCTTGGCTTCCTGAACGCGGAGAGCTACGCAAAGACCTTGGAGACAGGGTACGTGACGTTCTGGAGCCGCAGCCGCAACAAGCTTTGGATGAAGGGCGAAACCAGCGGCAACCGTCTGAAGATAGTGACGGCCGCGACGGATTGCGATAACGATG
>JAYVDT010000351.1:0-4541 GCA_043749265.1 Rhodanobacteraceae bacterium
GAACTGGGTGGCATTGAAGTATTCGCCATCCT
Source organism: Rhodanobacteraceae bacterium (assembly GCA_043749265.1). Classification (GTDB taxonomy): domain Bacteria; phylum Acidobacteriota; class Terriglobia; order Terriglobales; family Acidobacteriaceae; genus Edaphobacter. Next base: position 33 of record JAYVDT010000351.1, read on the forward strand.
TGACGGCGAACTGCGCGCGCAGGACCTTGATGTTGGAGACGCTCTTGTTGCCCTTGAAGGTGATGCCGCCGAGGCGGTAGCGCGACCCTTCTTCAATGGGAATCAGGATATCTACGCGCTTGCCGACGGTGGTGTGGAGCGTGAGCGGGTTGAAGCCGGCGACGTCGCGGTTTTTGGTCTTGGGTTCGGAGGTGAGCGCCTTGAAGTAGCCACGGTCACGATAGGCCTGGCGGACGCGGTCGGCATCTTCATCGAGCTTGGAGGCGTCGAAGGTGCGGGGGAAGACGTTCTCCAGAATAATGCTGTGGGGAATCCCGATGGGCTTGAGGTTCTTCATCGACGCGCGCAGGGTGCGGTCGTTGATGCTTTTATTGCCGTCGAAGACGATCTTGCCGACCTTTACCGTGGGACCTTCCTTGATGTTGAAGGTGACGGCAACGGCAGCGGGAGGAATGGTCTTGACTTCCGTTTTGACGGATGCGAACTGATGTCCGTGCTCGGCAAGCAGATCTTTGAGGACGGTTTCCGCACGCTTGACGCGGGTGGGGTCGTACTGGCTTTCGACCGTGATGCCGACCTTGGCCTTTTTGAAGCGCTCCTGCACGTCGGACAGAGTGACGGCGTTGAGCCCCTTGTAGTTCAACTCGCGGATGGTGGGCTTTTCTTTGACATAGACGACAAGCTGAACGCAGGTCGGGGTATCGACGCGCTCAATCCGGACGGACTCAAAGTAGCCGGTGTTCCAGAGCGAATTGAAGTCGCGCTCGACGATCTGGGGGTCGTAAAGATTGCCCTGGCGCGAGAAGAGACGGGCCAGCACGCTTTCGCGGGGGATGCGACGGTTGCCAAGGACCTGCGGATTGCAGAGGGTCTGGGCGTTGCCGTACTGCGATTGATCCTGCGTCTGGGTCTGCGTTTGGGGCTGGACTTGAGTGGCCGCTGCGGGGTCGATTGGCGTCGTCTGGGCAAATGCGCCGGGAGTCAGCAGGGCATAGGCAAGGAGTGCCGCGATTGAAAGGGCTGCGGGAGCGGTTACCGGCAGGGCCGGAACCCCCGTTGCTGACGCGCTCTGGACCTCTGGACTGCTGTATTTCATTTGTTCCGTGGTAAAGATACGCACACCCTCACTGCCTCTGGAAATCAGGTCCCGCAATGCTGCCCTTGGGAAAGCTCGATTATATGGGAGCCGGGGGCCCGTTGCGAGTTTGAGCACGAGGCCGGACCACAAACAATCGAAGCGATACGGCTTGGACGGACGTTGGGAGGAAGAGTTTGGTGGGGTTGCCACGAAAGGTAACGGAAAAGCTGTGGACGCGTTAGCGGATAATGCGGGCGTGGATGTGGCCGTGGGGCTCGTCCGTGGGAACAAAGATGGTGTTGGGGTTGTCGAGGCCGAAAACCGCTAGATTGACCGGGATATTGTGGCGGTTGGGCATGGTGAGGGTAAGCTCGGAGATCTCGGGGACGGCGGCGAGGGCGGACTTCGCCATGGCGTACAGGGTGTGCTGGACGGAGAGGCTCTCATGATTGGCAAAGGCGCGAAGGAGAGTGTCCATGATGCGGATGCGGACAGCGGCGAAATCGGCCGGCAGCGCACTGTAGAGCCACGTGATAGTGGCTTCGGTGCCCAGGAGGCGGTCGGAGGTCCCGGGGAGGGTGGTGAGTTCGTCGCGCTTGAAGCCGTCGAAGGCGGAGTGGCCAGTCTTGAGGATGACCAGGCCCTTGACCCCGGAGGTAACGGCGGCGGTTGAGCCGGGCGTGAGGGTGACGGAGGTGGTGGCGACATCGGGTCCGCGCTGAAGAAAGGCGGAGGGGTGTTTGGCGACCTCACCGGAGGGCTGATCGACGCGGATCCGGACCCACATCTTTTCTTCGATGGTGATGCGGACGGAGGTGGCTTGCGGGTTGCGGGTCCAGAGAAAGGCGGCCAATTCGGTCGCGAATGCCTCCATGGTGCAGGCGGTGGAGGTGCGAGCCACGGCGTAGACCGTGTTCTTCATGGTGTCGGTGGAAAGGATGCCGGTGTTGTCGCCTTCGAGATAGCAGGCATTGAAATCGCCCGTGAGGTAAACGCCGACGGTCCACTCGGACACATGGTGGAGGTCGCCGTTGCGGGTGACCTTGACGAGACGGACGCATGACTTGCCGTAGTGGTTTTCGGTCAGGGTGGGCATCGGGCTCCATGTAGCGGGTTGTGAGATACAGCCCCAGGTCTCAAAGTTGAGACCTGGGGCACCGGATTTGGAGTTGTACGGTCTTAGGTGCCACGGTAAGTGGTGTAGCCGAACGGGTTCAGGAGGAGGGCGATATGGGTGTTGTCGGCGGTTACGTCGAAAAGGAGGATGATCTCCGGGTAGAGGGTGGGGCGAGCCTGCGCAGCGAAGTAGGCGGCAGTGGCAAAGGTCAGGCGGTAGCGTCCGACGATTGCTTTTTCAGGACAGAGGAGCTCGGAGCAGCGGCCGTCGGAGTCGGAGACGGTGGACGCGCAGGTGAGCCAGTGCTGGCTGTCGGCGCGCTCCAGGATAACGGGGATGCCGGCGGCGGGTTTGCCAAGGGATGTGTCCAGGATGTGGGTCGAGATGCCACTCATGCGTTTAGGCCCCTTTTTATGCGTAGTTGGGTGATGTAGTCCTGTTGGATTGCGGCTTCGTGGAGTTCCTGCTTGCGTGTGTTGCGCAGGCGAGATTGTAGTACGGCGAGCAGTTCCGGTGCAGTTCGTCCGCTGGCGAAGACGATGTAAAGGAAGCCGAACTTGTCTTCGTAGGCGCGATTGCCAGCGACGAACTGCTCGGCTACGCGGGCGATAGTTTGTTGGGTGGTGGACTGCTCCGTAGTGGAGTGGGTGAGGAAGCTGGTGGTGGCTGCTCTGACTTCGCCGATGCGGGGATGGTGAGTGAAGGCTTCAAGCCAGTCGGCCTCAGAGAGGGAAAACCACAGTGTGGAGGAGACTTCTAGAAGGGCTTCCGCTGTAGGGAACGGGCGTTGGGACACGAGGGTGCGGGCCCAACGCTGAGAGCCGCAGCAGTTTAGGAGTGTGGCTATGGCCTCCGTTTCGGGTTGGATGTTGAAGTGGTCTAGAGAGTTCATGTTGGCGTTACCGGGGAGAGTTGGGTAAGGAACTCTTCCAGAAGATTGGCGCCGACATAGGCTCGGTATCTAGCGGTGGAGCGGATGTCGTCGATAGGGGCCATCTCGCTCAGAAGCGCGGTACGGGCTTCTGAGATGGTGGTGGCTTGGATGCGGGCTCCTTTGAGCACGGCCTCCGTCCGGACGCAGCGGAGGGGCGTGTGCGCCACGCTGGCGAGGCCGATGCGGCAATGGGTAAGGATGCCGTCGCACATATTAGCGACTGCGCCCAGCGCAACCTTTGAGATGGCCTGGGCATTGCGAGGGCCTACCTTGCGCAGGTATTGGTGCGTGTAGACGACCCGGGGGACGTGGACAGCGAGAATGAGTTCATCGGGTGCGAGCAGGTTTTGCTTATAACCGGTGTGGAAGGTGTCGTAGGGCTGGCGGCGCGTGCCGCGGACGCTGGTCAGGGTCAGGTCTGCGTTGTAGGCAAGGAGCGCGGGAGGTGAATCGGCTGCAGGCGAACCGTTCACCAGGTTGCCGCCGAGCGTGCCGCGGTTCTGGTTGGCGATGGCGCCGGTCCAGCTTGCGGCGCGGGCCAGCAGCGGCAGGTCGCGGGCGATACCTTCGTGGCGGCGGATAGCGGTGTAAGTGGTGGCGGCGCCGATGGTGATTTCAGAGTCGCTGACCGTGATGCCGGTGAGTTCGGGCAAATTGAATATGTCGACCAGCTTGCGGGCGCGAAGGCGGCCAGCCCCGAACTGGACCATGAGCTCCGTGCCGCCGGCGATGGGGGTGTACTGACCGGGTTCATGCGCAAGCAGGGTGAGGACGGCAGCCAGCGAGCCGGGGCGGACAAGGTCGTAGTCTGCGGCTTGCGATCTCATGAAGCCGGGTCCTCCTCGTACGCAAGGCGGACGGCTTCGAAAATCTTCATGTAGCCGGTGCAGCGGCATAGATTGCCGGAGAGGGCTTCTTTGACTTGCTCGATTGTGGGGTGCGGATTTTGTTCTAGGAGTTGGACGCCGGCAAGCATCATGCCGGGCGTGCAGATGCCGCACTGGGCTCCGCCATGTTTCAGGAACGAGCGTTGGATGGGATGGAGTTCGCCGCCGGCTGCGAGACCTTCAACGGTGCGAATCGCTGCGCCTTCCGCTTGTGCGACGGGGATCAGGCAGGAGTTGACGAGCTCCCCATTGAGCAGGATGGAGCAGGCTCCGCACTCGCCTTCTCCGCATCCTTCCTTGGTGCCGGTTAGTCCGCACTGATGGCGGAGCACGTCCAGCAGGCGTGCCATGGGCGGGGCTTCTACAGTGTGGATCGCGCCGTTGATGTTAAGGCTGCGAAGTTTCATACTTGGAAGACTACCCCAAGAGTTTCAGGTTCATCTCATATTCATCACATGAGTGTAATTCTGCAACATAGGGAGGGTATCTTATG
>JAYVDT010000352.1:0-4538 GCA_043749265.1 Rhodanobacteraceae bacterium
CGACTGGTGGAAGAGGCATTGCGCCGGTATCAGATTCAGTACCACATGGTCGGCGGCTTCAGCTTCTACGATCGCGCTGAGGTCAAAGACATCCTGAGTTATATGAAGCTGGTGTCGAATCCGCATGACTCGATTGCGCTGCAGCGGAGCGTGAATTCGCCGCCGCGCGGCATCGGCAAGACGACGATGGAGACGCTGGAGCGCATGGCCCTGACGACAGGCATGAGCACGTGGGACGCGATCGGCAAGGCGATTGAGGAGCGTCTGCTGCCCGCGCGGGCGTTGCAGGCGTTGAGCGGCTTCAAGCGGTTGATTGAAGATGCGCGGGCGATGCTCGGCCCTGGCTTTGCAGAGAAGCTTGCAGACGATGTCGCCCCGGCGAAGAGTGAAGATGACTCGTTTGATCCGACGGCGTTTGGCGCCGAGCCAGCAATCGAGTCCGGCGCGGATGAGCCCGCGGATACGTCGTTCGACACCAGCTTCAACTTCGGTTTCGACTTCGGTCCGAGTGAAGAGATTTCAACGCTGGCGCCGGAGAACGCGTCGGATTCGGACGCCGAGCATGGGATCGACTCCGCAATGTTCAACCCGTTTGGGCCGGTCGTCCCGAAATCGAGCGCGAATGAAGCCAGTGAAGTTGCGCGGCGGGCGGTTGCGGATGAAGAGAAGCAGTTCCCGTCTCTGGCCGAGCGGTCACCTTTCCGCAAGCCGGGCGACGCGGCCACTTTGCCGGAGCTGATCAAGTTCCTGAATGACCGCTCCGGCTATATTCGTGCACTCGAGGAAGAGGCGACCCCGGAGTCGTTTTCGCGCATTGAGAATTTGAAGGAACTCGCCAATGCCGCCGGAGACGCGGAGAGCCGGGGCGAGACGCTGCATGAGTTCCTGGACCATGCAGCGCTGGTTTCTGACGCGGATGGCTACTCGGCCGACGCGCGCGTGACCCTGATGACACTGCACGCGGCCAAGGGACTGGAGTTTCCGCTGGTCTTCCTGGCCGGCATGGAAGAGGGTCTGTTCCCGCACTCGCGTACATTTACGGATCCGACGGGGCTTGAAGAAGAGCGGCGTCTTTGCTACGTGGGAATGACGCGCGCGATGGACACATTGGTGATGACGAGGGCGCGATACCGCCGGCGTTACGGCAATGACATGCCGGAGGCGTCGATTCCCTCGCGCTTTCTGGACGAAGTGCCGTCAAAGCTGGTGGAAGATCTCGGAAGTCCGGCGCAGCAGCCACAGTTTTCTTCGTCCAGTTATTCGACACCGTATCCGCAGCGCGGGCGGTCTGGCCAGCAGAAGCCCGGCAACGAGGACGGCGAGCGCCACTACAGCTACGAAGACGAGAGCCAGGAGACGGGTGTACGCGCCGCTGCGAGAGCAGCGATGGGAGCACCGGCGCGCCAGCAGACTCCGAGCGGATCGCTGGACAACATCGCCAGCTTTTTCGCGAATCGCGGTGGCGGACAGAAGTTTTCGCGACCCAAACTCGATATCCCGGCGCCGACAGGAAAGACCGGTCTGGGTAAGGGTTCGCGCGTTCGCCATCCAAAATATGGTGAGGGTATTGTCTTTCAGCGCGAAGGCGACGGAGATGACGCGAAGATTACAGTACAATTTCAACAGCACGGCGTGAAGAAGCTGGTGGAGAAGTTTGCCCAGCTGCAAAAGCTCTAAAACCCAGAGCTAGTCCCCTCCGGCAAACCTTTAGATCAAGAAAAGAGACAGTATTCCCATGGCGAACACCAAAAACATTACCGACACCGAAGAGCGCAAGAAGATCAAGCGGGCTGCTCGCAAGAAAGCTGCCCCCAAGGCAAAACGCACCCTCGCTCGCGGCGAAAACAAGGCCAAGCTCAAGAAGGCAGCACGCGGCCAAGCCAAGCGCTAACCCGCGTTCGGGAGCGGCTCTGGATCGCCGCTCCCTGTCGTAACCCTGACCCTAACTCCCCTTGAAGGTAGACCTGACAGCAGGAGTGCATGCGCTGGGCCGACAAATCTTTGCCACGAAATCGATTGACAAGCTAATTTCCGACTCAGAGCGTCCGGAACACGCGCTCAACAAGACTCTTGGCCCCTTATCTATCACCGCGCTGGGTATTGGCGCAGTCATTGGGTCGGGCATCTTTACGGTCATCGGCACGGCAATCGGGGGCAACCCTGAAAAACTGGCTGACTGGAAGGGTTCGCCCATTCTGGACCTGATCGTCGGCTGGCTTCACCATACGAGCGGAGCCGTAGCCGGACGTCCGGGAGCGGGTCCTGCGCTGGTGATTTCACTCGTTCTGGTTGCAATCGTCTGCGGGCTGACTGGCCTTTGTTACGCGGAACTTGCGAGCATGATTCCCATCGCGGGTTCGGCTTACACCTATACCTACGCGACAATGGGCGAACTCATCGCCTGGATCATTGGCTGGGACCTAATCCTCGAGTATGCCTTCTCCAACATGAGCGTTAGTGTTGGATTTGCGGCACACGTCGTTGATTTGCTTGACTGGCTGGGAATCCATTTGAATCCCAAGTGGCTCTCTCCGGCTTATCTACCGCTAGGCCTGCAGGACCTCTCCGGCAAGGACATCTTCGGGACAGGCTGGCACTTCGGCTTTGATATCCCCGCGTTTATCATCGTGCTGCTGTTGACAGTGGTACTGGTGCGCGGCATTCGCGAGTCCGCCCGGACCAACAACTTTATGGTGCTGATCAAGATCGCGGCGATTCTGCTGTTCATCTTTTTCGGCCTATCCTTCATTCATCCGTCGAACTACCACCCCTTCTCGCCCAACGGATTTTCGGGTGTGCTGGCGGGCGGATCGATCATCTTCTTTACCTACATCGGTTTCGATTCCGTCTCGACCGCCTCTGAAGAGTGCAAGAATCCCCGGCGCGATGTGCCCATCGGCATCGTTGCCACGCTCATTGTTTGTACGATCCTCTACATCGGCGTCGCAGCGGTGTTGACCGGTATCGTGCCCTGGCAGTCAATCGCGGGCGACGGCGCACCAGTCGTAACCGCGCTCAAGCGACTTTCGCTTACGCCTGGTGGACATCGTCTGCACTGGGTTCGTCTCGCAGTCCTGCTTGGCGCGCTCATCGGCATGATTTCATCGATCCTTGTCTTCCAGCTTGGCCAGGCGCGCGTCTGGTTTGCCATGAGCCGCGATCGGTTGCTCCCCGATGTGTTCAGCCACGTCCACCCCAAGTTCCGTACACCGGCCGTTGCTACCTGGATCGCTGGGTTTCTGGTGGCGATTCCTTCCGGGCTTTTCGATGTCGGGACCTTCGCCGAGATGTCGAACATCGGCACGCTCTTTGCCTTTGTGCTCGTCTCCATCGGCGTAATCGTGCTTCGTTACAAGGATCCAATGCGACGCCGGGGCTTCCGCGTCCCCTTCGGACCCGTGATCCCGATTCTCAGCACGCTCTTTTGCATCTTGCTTATGGCGGGCTTGCCGGCAATCACGTGGGTACGGTTCTTCGTCTGGCTCGCGATCGGGCTGGTGGTGTACTTTACTTACAGCCGCAAGCGCAGCGAGTTCTATCCTGGTAACGAACCCACGCCTGGAGCTCCGGACAGTACCGAGGTGATCCTATGATTGTGACCTGTCTACGCTGCTCCGCGCCGGCTAATCGCGGTGGCTTTCCGTTGTGGACGATCTTGGTTTCGATCATCTTCTTCCCATTCGGCCTTCTGGCTCTGCTCGCCGGACGGAAGCCGACAGTCTGCCCGCACTGTGGCTTCATCTGGCAGAGCTGACTAGGCCATCCGACGGCGCCGTCCGCTCATCAGGTAAACCGCCGCCCTGAGCTCCAGCAATGGATCGTCTGAGGGTGCGATGCCAGCAAGTCTCGGGATCGGATCGAAGATGATGTGCTTCTGGTCGTGTGCGTCCTCAGCCACTGTTGCGGTCAATTCGATGGTGCCCAACTCCAACTGCTCGCGCTCTTCCGGCCAGTGGATCGTCGAGTCATCCACCACGTCGCCGCCCTCTGCGAGTTGCGCCAGCAACTTGAACCGGATGGGCTCTTTGGCCACTCGATGCGACAACTCCGCGAAGAGATAGCCGGCATCCTGCGCCTTCGTCGTGGCGTCGTCAAGATAGTCAGTCCCTGCGAAAGGAACGATCCGGTAGCGGCCAAAGCGAACCTCTCCAGCAGCGCTTGTAAACTTCATGGCGGTCACGCCAAAGAAGCTCTCTCGCGCAAAGCTGGACGGAAAGGGCTTGGGCGCCTGCACAAACGCCAGCGCGGCAGGATGCGAACCGAGGAAAGCCTCCAGCGGCGAGCCAGTAGAGTTGGCAGGATCGCTAACCGCCAGCGCACGCAGAAACTCCAGAAATTCCTCGCCGGTCCGCGTGGGAAAGCCATCGACGGAGTGGCTGACGATGTCCGTATGGACACGCTCGCCCAGCATAAAGCGCGTGGCCATGCCCTTCGGGTTCGAATTGGGGTCATTGTCGGGGATCAGTGGGAGCCCGGTCGTGTCAGAGAAGCGCACTACGATCGGCGTCGACTTCTGGTTCAGATGCTGCGCTGAACTC
>JAYVDT010000353.1:0-4512 GCA_043749265.1 Rhodanobacteraceae bacterium
TACGCGTTGTCAATGAGCGGCGATAGAAACGCAGGGTGCGGCGGCGTGAAGTGAAAGAACATCACGTTGACCGCAAGCACCGTGCGCAAGCCGGAAAGCGCAGGGAGCGCGGGCTTGCGTGCGTGTGGGGCCGACGGGGATGGAGCATCCGTCTCAGGGACTTGGGCGGTCAGAATCACTTATATGGCTAGACGCCGAAATTGACGGGACAGTTTCTTTTAAAGACTGGAGGCTATGGGGTGACCAGGGTACCGAGGGCTTCGCCGGCAACGACGCGGGTGATATTGCCCTGCTCACGCATGGAGAAGACCATCATGGGCATGTGGTTGTCACGGCAGAGCGAGACCGCGGTCGTGTCCATTACCTTCAGGTTCTGGGTGAGGATCTGGTCGTAGGAGATGGTTTCGTAGCGAACGGCGGCGGGGTCGCGCTTGGGGTCCGCAGAGTAGATGCCGTCAACGCTGGTGGCCTTGAGCAGGATATCGGCTTTGATCTCCATGGCGCGGAGGCTCGCAGCCGTATCGGTGGAGAAGTAGGGGTTTCCGGTGCCGGCGGCGAAGATGACGATGCGGCCCTTTTCCAGGTGGCGCATGGCGCGCCGACGAATGTAGGGCTCGGCGACCTGGTGCATCTCGATGGCGGACATGACGCGGCAGAAGAGCCCACGCTTCTCAATGGCGTCCTGTAAGGCTATGGAGTTGATGACGGTTGACAGCATGCCCATGTGATCGGCGGCGACGCGGTCCATGTCGATGGCTTGCTGGGCGACTCCACGAAAGAAGTTGCCGCCGCCGACTACGATGGCGATCTGGCATCCGAGCGCGTGGCAATCGGCGATTTCTTCGGCTACTTTATGGATAAAAATGGCGTCGATACCGAAGCCGGAACCTGCGGCCAAGGCTTCGCCCGAGATCTTGAGCAGGACTCTCTTGTACATGTCAGGTCTAAGTATCGCATGGAGAGGGTTAGACCCCCCTCTCCCCCCGCTTTTTTGTGCAAAGTCCTCAAACGGTTGGAGTTAGGTCCGGACCAGAGCTATGGGGATCGGGTAAAGTCCTGAGTCTGGAGACTTTAGGTCTGGGCCCGGGGGCCACTTTTCTGAGTTGCGTGATGGGAAGTGCCCGGGGGTGGGAACCGAAGACTTTGGGATGTGGCTATGAGAGTCTCGCTCAGGATGACAATTTTTGTGGGTTGGGGCTGATCGGCTGTGACTGGAGGCTCGGGTGGCCCAGGTCTCAGAGACGGACCTGGGCCACCCGACTTGCTGCTGAGTTAGAAGGGCCAGCGCCAGTTGGTGATTTCGGGTTTGTCGATGCCGTTCTCGTGGGCGTAGGCGATGGAATCGATCATCTGATCTTTGAGCCAGCCTTTGACGTGGGAGCCTATTGTCTGGAGACGGGGAACGCGGTCGATGACGTCGATGGCGAGGTTGAAGCGGTCAACCTGGTTTTCGATCGCAAGCTCGAGCGGGGTGTTGATATTGCCCTTCTCCTTGTAGCCGCGGACGTGCATATTGTCGTGATTGGGGCGCTTGTAGGCAAGCTTGTGGATGAGCGAGGCATAGGCGTGGAAGTTGAAGATGATGGGCTTGTTGGCGGTGAAGAGTGAGGTGAAGTCGCGGTCGGTAAGGCCGTGGGGGTGCTCGGTGTTGGGCTGGAGGCGGTAGAGGTCGACTACGTTGACGAAGCGGATTTTCAGGTCCGGGAAGTGTTGCCGCAGGATGGCGGTGGCGGCGAGCGACTCCTGGGTGGCGATGTCGCCGGCGCAGGCCATGACGACGTCGGGATCGACGCAATCATCCGTGGAGGCCCAGTCCCAGATGCCGATGCCTTTGGTGCAGTGATTGATAGCGGCGGGCATGTCGAGGTATTGGAGATGGGTTTGCTTGTCGGCGACGATGACGTTGATGTAGTCGACGGAGCGCAGGCAGTGATCGCCGACGGAGAGAAGACAGTTGGCGTCCGGGGGGAGATAGATGCGGCAGACGGCGGCGGATTTGTTGGTTACGAGGTCAAGGAAGCCGGGGTCCTGGTGGGTGAAGCCGTTGTGATCCTGACGCCAGACGAGCGAGGTGATAAGGAGGTTGATGGAGGAGATGGGCGCGCGCCACCTTGCCTCTTTCTTGCTGGCCTCCAGCCACTTGGCGTGCTGGTTGAACATGGAGTCGATGACGTGGACGAAGGCCTCGTAGGTGGAGAAGAAACCGTGGCGACCGGTGAGGACGTAGCCTTCAAACCAGCCTTCGAGGGTGTGCTCAGAGAGCATCTCCATGACGCGGCCGTCGAGTGCGAGTTCCCCTCCGTCGGCGTCCTCGGGTTTGTACTCTCCGTTCCAAGTCTTTTTGCTTGCGGCGTAGATAGCCTGCAGACGGTTGGAGGCGGTTTCATCCGGGCCAAAGACGCGGAAGGTGGTCATGTTCCGGCGCATGACCTCTGCAAGGTAGTGGGCGAGAATATCGGTGGGGGCCGCCTCTGCCTTGCCATGACCTTTCAGATCGTAGGCAAAGGTGCGGAAGTCGGGGAGGTTCAGCGGCTTTCGCAGGAGTCCGCCATTGGCGTGGGGGTTGGCAGAGATGCGGCTGAGGCCGGTGGGGGCGAGGGCTTGGAGCTCAGGGATAAGGGTACCCCTGGCGTCGAAGAGAGTCTCCGGCGCGTAGCTGCGGAGCCAGGCGTCGAGGTCGGCGAGATGGGCCGGGTTGTCGATGGCGGCGATGGGAACCTGGTGAGAGCGCCAGAAGTCTTCGACCTTGTGGCCATCGACCGTCTTTGGGCCTGTCCAGCCCTTGGGGGTGCGGAGCACGATCATGGGCCAGCGGGGCCGGGTGGCGTCGTTGTTGTCGCGGGCGTGGGTCTGGATGCGACGGATCTCCAGAACGACGGCCTCCAGGGTGGCGGCCATCTGCTGGTGGACGACCTGGGGGTCGTTGCCTTCGACGAAATATGGGGTGTAGCCGTAGCCGCGCATCAGAGCTTCCAGCTCTTCATGCGGGATGCGGGCGAGGATGGTGGGGTTGGCGATCTTGTAGCCGTTGAGGTGCAGGATGGGGAGTACGGCACCGTCGCGGATGGGGTTCAGGAACTTGTTAGAGTGCCAGGAGGTGGCGAGTGGGCCGGTTTCGGCTTCGCCATCGCCGATGCAGCAGGTGACGATGAGCGAAGGGTTATCGAATGCGGCGCCATAGGCGTGGGAGAGGGAGTAGCCAAGTTCGCCGCCCTCGTGGATGCTGCCGGGTGTCTCCGGCGTGCAATGACTGCCGATGCCGCCGGGAAAGGAGAACTGCCGGAAGAACTTGAGGAGGCCGGCTTCATCCTGGGACTTGTCCGGATAGACCTCGGAGTAGGTACCTTCAAGGTATGCGTTTGAAAGGGTGGCGGGTGCGCCGTGACCGGGGCCGGAGATGTAGATGGCGTTGAGGTCGTACTTTTTGATCAGTCGGTTCATGTGGACCCAGATGAGCGACTGACCTGGATCTGAGCCCCAGTGGCCCAGGAGGCGGCGCTTGATGTGCTCCATGGCAAGGGGCTCGCGCAGGATGGGGTTGGCACGCAGATAGATCATGCAGGCCGAGATGTAGTTGCAGGCGCTCCAGTAGCGGTGAATAGCGCTGAGTTCGGTGGGGGAGAGAGTCGGCTGGGTTGCTGCGGTGGCATCGAGCGGCATGGCGCCTGCTTTCTGTGTAAGGCCTAGCTTCCGGATACGGATAGCCGGGAACCGTGCGAAGAGCTTAGGCGCTGCGATTGAATGTTAGACAATCCCGTTGACGATGTGATGCTGTAATGCGCGCCGGGGTATTCTCTGGGAGAAGAAGGGACGTGCAGATGCGAGAGTCAAGGCCGGTGCTGGTCATCAATAGTGGATCATCTTCGCTGAAGTTCGGGATGTTTGTTCAGGCGCAGGATGGGGATGAATCCATGCTGCTGGAGGGTGTGGCGAGTGGCATTGGACATGCCAATGGGACGCTGGTGCTGAAGGGTGCCGACGGTAAAAAGATGCACTCCGAGGCGGTGACGTTTCAGTCGCAGGGAGAGGCGCTGGAGGCGGGACTTGGGAGGATGAAGGAACTCGGGCTTCCGGGGCCCGTGGCGATTGGGCATCGCGTCGTTCATGGAGGGCCGAAGCTGATGGAGCATCAACTGATTACGCCTGCGGTTCGGAAGACTTTGGAGAATTCCGTACACTTTGCGCCATTGCATATTCCGGCTTCTTTGAAGCTGATTGATGCGGTGGAGAAGACGTACCCGGGGATGCCGCAGTATGCGTGCTTCGACACGACGTTTCACCGGACGATGCCGGAGTGTGCGAGCCACCTGCCGCTGCCGCAGGGGCTGTGGGATGAAGGCGTGCGGCGGTACGGGTTTCATGGGTTGTCGTATGAGTCGATTGTGCATGAGCTTGGGGATAGGTTGCCGGGGCGATTGATTGTGGCTCACCTTGGAAATGGATGCAGCGTGACGGCAATTCGCGATGGGGTATCCGTCGATACGAGCATGGGGCTGACACCTACCGGGGGCG
>JAYVDT010000354.1:0-4493 GCA_043749265.1 Rhodanobacteraceae bacterium
CGGAAATCTCCCCCGGCACGGACAACTTTATTCACTCTCAACTCCTCACCCAACCCCCAATAAACCCCACCGAAACCCTTAATCTGCTGACCGCCCTGCTGCTGGGCAGCCCGGAGTTCCAACTGCGCTGACGACTTGAACAAACCACTCCGTGGTCCGTCTCACCCGTCCCCTTAGCGACAAGATTGCCGTTCGCTTCTTTTTTGTTATCCCCCGAGACCTGCTTTTGCCTTTGCATGTGCTTTGCTCTTGTCCTTGCCGTTACCTCTTTGTTGTCATCCGGTAGGGATCTGCCGTTGTTCTCGCCTTTGCGGTTGCACTCCCACCAACCCCAATGCAGTACACTCGGCTTTTGGAGGATAGAGCCCCTTGGAAATCAGCCCTCAATCCGCAGTAGAGATGACCGAAGCAACCGACCCCTTTCTCCTCTTCGAGAAGTGGATGACTGACGCCAAAGAGTCCGAAATCAACGATCCCAACGCCATGTCCCTGGCCACCTCCACGCCCGACGGCGTCCCCTCCGTCCGCATCGTCCTACTCAAGCGCTTCGGCCCTGAAGGTTTTTCCTTTTACAGCAACAGAGAATCCCGTAAAGGCCACGAACTCCAAGCCAACGCTCATGTCGCTCTTTGTCTCCACTGGAAGTCCCGCCAACGGCAGGTTCGCATCGAAGGCGACATCACCGAACTTCCCGCAGAAGACGTAGACGTTTACTTCCGCCGCCGCCACCGTATGAGCCAGATCGGCGCGTGGGCCTCGCAACAAAGCCGCCCTCTTTCCAGCCGCGAGGAACTCCTGGCTCTCACCGCAGAATACGAAAAAAAGTTCCCTGATGAGGTCCCTCGCCCGCCCTACTGGACCGGCTTCCTGGTCCATCCTGAGAACATCGAGTTCTGGCAGGAAGGCGACTACCGCCTCCACGACCGTTTCATCTTCACCCATACCGCCAACGACACCTGGTCCAAACAGCGGCTGTACCCCTAGACGTTGCTTTCTTGTTGTGGTCCCGCAGGGAGCGGCGGGTGCCTTTGATTGGTCTCGTTACCCTACTCGCCCTAAGTTGTCATTCTGAGTAAAGTCCCTCGCAGGCTCATCGCGAGGGACTTAATCGAAGGACCTGCATACAAAATCGCCGAATTCAGCTCAAAATCTTAGTATCAAACCCCCGAGCCGCTCCGATCACCTCTCATACCTCTTTGTTTAACAACCTGGCCCAAGAAGTAGTTGGCATAACCATTCCTCCCGATTCCGTAAATTATAAGCAGTGACTAGTTCAGGACCCTATCCGCTTGAACCCACAACCCATTTAGTATCAATGCTTTGCTGCAACCCTTTTCTTTGAGCGGTCCTGGCCTACCCTACTCCGCCATCTGCATCAAAAGAAACAGCTTAGACAAGGTACAGGGCACCCCCCCCACCTCCAAGGACGTCCCAACGATGATTACACTGTCCCCCCGTGACCTGGCCGATCTCAAAAACGCCGCCGCGAAGCTGGAAGGCCGCAGCTTCGCCATGATCGTTGCCTCCAAAGTCGGCATGCCCGTCGAAGCCCTTCTTCGGATGCTACCGGTGCGTACGCAGGGAAGCATCGGGGGTACCGTCAACACTGCTCTTGAGCGCTGCCTGAGCGTCGCGTTGAGATTCGGTCACTCGAACCGCAACTCCGTTCGCAGCCGTCGCGCCCACACCGTAAGCACCGCGGTCACAGGCGCCGTTGGCGGCTTCTTCGGCCTGCCCGGCCTGCTCGTCGAGTTGCCCGTTACCACTACGATCATGCTCCACTCCATTGCCGACATCGCCCGCTCCCATGGAGAAGACCTCTCTAACGCCGAGAGCGCGCTGTCCTGTCTCGAGGTCCTGGCCCTGGGACCGGAAGGACTTCGCGGCGAAGCGCTCGAAAGCGCCTACTACGCTACCCGCGTCGGCCTTGCCCAAGTCACCCGCGATGCCGCCGCCTATGTTGCCCAGAAGGGCCTGACGAAGGAAGGTGCCCCCGCGCTCGTGTCATTTCTTGCCCGCGTAGCCGCCCGCTTCGGCCTTGAAGTCAGCGAAAAAGCAGCGGCCCAACTCATCCCCGTTGCCGGAGCAGCCGGCGGCATGGCTCTGAACGTTCTGTTCACCAATCACTTTCAGCGGATTGCAGAGGGTCACTTTACTGTCCGTCGCCTCGAGCGGACCTATGGCTCAGAGGTCATTCGCATCCAGTACGAACTTCTCCGCCCACACGTCATCGACGCCAACCGATAATTGGGCTGCCCCAGGTCTCGCTACCTGGACCTGGGGTTCCAATTCAGAAGCAATCCCTAATTCGGAACAGTCCAGCCCACACCCGACAGCGCCAGTGTCGCCTTGTCCGTCGCAGTGCCGCTCGCCTCATGGGCCATCTTTGGGTAAGCCGTCAACAGCTCCGGCGTCTTCGCCCAGATGGGCATATCCATAATCTTGTAGTGATACACAACCTGCGTCTGCTGAAAGCCATTGGAAAGCGCGGGCGGCGTCGACGATTCAATGCTTGTCACCGCCCGGTGTCCAAAGCAAAGGTGCGTGCCCGCTTTCATCCCCGTAGGGGTCAGGGTGTAGCGTGACACGTGGATTGCGGGCTCTTTGTGTTCCTCCAGAATCTGGGCCGTCACCAGCGCATCCATCTGCTTCAGCATCGCAGGATCGCTGCTCTCGTACGGAAATTTCACGGTGCCATCCAGCAGGCAGTCAGGATGCTCGGGGAAGTAGGCGTTCAACGTAGCGATGTAGTTCTCCGGAGTCGGATTGATCTTGGTGTTGCAAGCCGTCATCAGGGCCACACCCGCAAGACAGATCGAAGCAGTAAGGAGTCTCTTCATAGACCTCTGATGGTACGCCAAGGGCGCAAGTGCTTTGCCAATTATGGCCGGGTAAAGTCGATGAACGCATGTACCGGATCCGCCACCGATAACGTCACAGTCGTCGTATCTCCCACGTCCAGCCCCTCGAACCCACGCACAATCTTGCCTTCAACCGGTGGGTTGAAGACGCGTATGAACGTTCCCTTGTCGTTGGCGCCGGTAATGACTCCGTGGAACTGCTGCCCGATGTCTCCGGCCAGCGCCACGGCTGCAACCCGTTTTTGCATCGCACGCTCTACCTTGCGCGCGGCGGAGTCACGATCGTTCAGGCGCGCTACGATCTTTGCCAGTTCGTCATCGCTGTAAGGCGACGGAGTCCCGGCCAGCATCGCCTTCACCACGCGCTGTGTCACCAGATCTGCAAACCGCCGGTTAGGCGCCGTGGAGTGCGTGTAATCCAGCGCCGCCAGCCCAAAGTGCCCTGGCTGGTCTGGGTCGCCACCCCTGGCAAGCACATACTCACCCGGGCCCATCAGCTTGATGATCGCAAGCGAAAGGTCCGGAAAGCGTATCGGGTCAGCCGCTCGTTGCGCCTGTAGAAACAGATTCAACGCCGCTGAATCGGGCTTCGGGGGCAGCACAGTTCCCTTGGCTGCGACCAGGGTCACGATGCGCGACCAGCGCTCTGGCGACCGCACCACGCGCCGCAGACAGGACCGCCCGGACTTCCGCAGGGTCACCGCCATGGTCTCGTTGGACGCAATCATGAAGTCCGCGATCAGGTCTGCCGCACGGTTCTGCACCACGTCCTGGATCGACTGCACCTTGCCGTCGATCACGACCGGGTCTGCTTCCACCCGCTTGAAGTCGAGTGCACCCATCGCAATCCGCTGCTTGTGCAGACGTTGCGCTGCCTCATCCTGCAGGCGAAGCTGAGCCGCAAGCGCTGCGTTGTTTTCAAGTCTTGGCTCATGCCTTCCGTCCGTCCTGGGCTTATCCTCCAGCCACGGGCCGGTCGTCGAGTAAGCCAGTTGCGCCTGGTTCCGCACCTGTGCCGTGTAGATGGAAGTCTGCGTCGGGAGGCCGGACTCACCAACGGTAAACTCAACGATGATCGCCGGCCGATCCTGGTTTTCATTCAGGCTCGTCAGGTCGGTCGAAAGCTCGAGCGGAAGCATCGGAAAGTTATGTATGGCCGTGTAGATGGTCTGGGTCTGGTCCGCAGCAAACCGGTCCAGTGGCGTGTCCTTCTCAACGGCCGCCGATACATCTGCGATACCGACAAGGACACGAATGCCTACGCCATCCGCCGCCCGCTCGGCGTACTCTATCTGGTCGAGGTCACGCGAGGTGTCGTTATCGATCGACGACCAGAGCAACGACCGCAGATCCTTGAGAGCGTGATTGGGCGTAGCCAGTGCGGCCCGAATCGCGGTTAGTTGGTCGGCCTCACCGTCCACGTCGCCAAGACGAAATCCATCGCGAATCATCTCGCTTTTTGCCGCTGCCGCCAGATCGAAGCCCGATCCGTTATTACTCGCGTGAGTATCCATTCGATTCGAAGATTAGCACTCCAAAGCCTGGAACGATATTCTGAGTTCATGTCTGCCATCGTAGTTTCCGTGGGCCGCAGCGCTACCCACAGCTTCAGCAAGCCGGTCGTAGAAGAGA
>JAYVDT010000355.1:0-4489 GCA_043749265.1 Rhodanobacteraceae bacterium
GGGCGGTAAGCAGCAGAGTACTAGCAACGAAAGGCTTCAAGTGCGGTCTCCAACACATGGAATGATGCGATCCTAACAGAGCGGCCCGCTAAGCAGGCCAACCTGCCTCGCAAAGCGGGCGTGCCATTCGCTTCAAAGATCCTTGTTGGGATCCATCTAAATATTTGGGAGGAGATCGAAGTATTCGTCATCCTCATTCTTGCCGCCCTCGCCGAGACCGACAGCCTTCTCCGATTCGATAAACTCAATCCGCTCGATCCATTTGATCATCTTGTAGCCAAGCTGATTTTCAACCCGCAGTCGTAGTGGCGCTCCATAAACCTCAGTCAATGGCTTTCCATTCATCTCCGAGGCGAGCAGGCATTCCGCCTGAAGCACATTTTCAAGTCTCTGGGTGTCGTAATAGCTACCGCCGTAAAGCGAATCACCGAAAGAGAAGAACGCGACTACTTTGGCATTCGGCTTCGGCCGGACCAGTTCGACGAGGGACTTCATGGGAAGTCCACCCCACTTCGCAATACCTGTCCAGCCCTGAATACAGTGATGCATGGTGATGTTCTCGGCGATCCCCAGTCCCTCAATATCCGCAAGCGAGAGCTCGACCGGATTGTCGACCAAGCCGTCAACCCTTAACCTGAAGCCCTCAAATCCTACCTTTGCCAATTGCTTCCAGTCCTCACGGTCCGGCATCTTGCCGTTGGGCCAGAATCGGGGCGAGATGTCCTGCTCTGTGTAGTGCTCGCTCGGAGTGAGGCGATTCAATGTCATCAGTGACAAAGGATACGTGATGAACTTCTGCACATGCTGCAGGATCCGGGGCCGCAACCAGGAGACATAATGCGCTCCAATCCACGTAAGCAGGACAACACCGATGCCGACGAAGCCCAGAATCATCCCGAGCTTGTTATAAGGGTCGTCCGTCCCCATCACGATGTGGTTCATGTTGCGAACGAAGCCCGTCATCACCACCAGCGCCACATGCACGACGATGAACCCGAAGAAGCCGAGCATCGTCAGGAAGTGAATGGAGCGGGCCGACTGCCTTCCACCAAAGAGCTTTGCGTAACCGGGAAAGCGGTTCACCACTGCCGGCGACATCGCGATGCCGGTCAGGATCGCCAGGGGACCGAAGACAAAAACAACCGAGAAGTAAGCGATCTGCTGCAACGCGTTGTAGCCGTAGAATCCGTTGAATTCGGGTGGCAGATGAAAGGTAGCGTAATGCACCCAAGTATTCCAGGATTGCAGCAGTACGAGCGTCGACTGCGGGACGAGCCGACGCCACTGCTCTGTGTCGAAAAGCATGATAACGAAGAGGAAACCAGTCAAAATGAAGCCGTACACGTTGAGGAAATGCCAGGACCGGGCGATGCCGACCGTATGCCGATAACCCGGAGTGGCCACAACCGGCGAGATGTAGCGAGCGTCATCCTTCGCGGTCCAGACCCTATCCGTAGGCACGCGAATCGGCGTCAGGCGAATCCATTCACTATCCGGCGTGCAGTCGGAGTTGAAGTAGAGGCGAGGGTGATCGACCAAAATCGACAGCCCGCTGCGGATCAGCATCATCACGAAGACGAAGTTGAAGAAGTGACAATATCGGACCCATAGCGGAAAGCCGTGTGGACCGGCGAAGTTGTTGGGATAGACCTGCGGGACGGGCGGTATGTAAGGAAGACCGTAGCGAAAGAACTCGATCCAGGCTGCTAGCACTGGTAGCAAGACCAGCACGGTCGCTGCGATCAGGAACGAGGGCCGGACCCAGATACGAAACCGACGGTCAGGCGGATAATGTACGGCGGCGTGTGCTGCGTCGAACGAGATCATTGGGCGACTCCCGAGTCACGGTCATGGGTTTCTGAATCAGCCACAAGGAAATTAGGTGCCGTAACCGCGATGAGGCATGGCGAGCAACTCCCGATTTCCGGGCCACGAAATAGTCAGGAGGAATTCCGATTCTTCAATTGCTTCAACCTTATGCTTGATCGAAGCGCCGAGGGTCAAAAGATTCCCGGTCCGCAGCTCGTAGAACTGCCCTTGTGTGCTGTAGCGGATATGTCCCTTCAGTACCTGCACGGAGCTTGTGCCATCGACGTGATGTTCCTTCATCTGGGTAGCAGCTTCCATGGAGATCAGAACAATCCTAAAATCCCGTTTCTTATAGAGCGTTCGGGCATGGATACCCGAGGCCCAGGGCTTCTGTTGTTCGGACACTGTTATCTCGCGCAGCAGGTCGAAGTGCCCAAGATCGGCGATCGTCGTGCCATCATCGTTTGAACCCGGAATCGGCATTTACAAGTCCCCCTTTGGCAAAACTACGCTTCTCCAACTTTTGTCGCCGCCCTCTTGAAGATAGGTTGGAGCACAACCGCTTCATTGTGCACCGTATCCTTTGCCCCATAGATCAGTGTCATCGTGGTGTACTTCTGAGCCGCGCGAACTATCTGAACGATCGACTCTTTTAACTCTGGAGACGCCAATTCAACCTTGTAGCGCTTGCAGAACTCGAGCCAATGATTCGGATCGTGATTGAACCACTTCCTCAGCTCTGTGCTGGGCGAGATATCTTTCGCCCATGCGTCCAAACGCAGGTCAGCTTTCTTCTTGCCCCGCGGCCACAGCCGGTCAACCAGAACACGAAAGCCATCCGCACTGCCAGGCTGTTCATAAGCCCGCTTAAGAAGGATCTTCATTTTTTGCAACCTCCATTCAGAACAACGTAGGACTGTGAAATAAGATGCATATCGTCTCAAGTCGCACTTCTAGGGGCAGCACGATGCGATTGCTGATGAGTTCGCCGCTCGTGGCGTCACGCTCGCACTGGGTCAGAGCCGGTACGATCCAAGCGACCCGATGGGCAAGATGTTCTTCAACATCCTTGCCACTTTGCAGAATTTGAGGCTGACCTTATTAGACTGCGGACGCGCGAGGGGATGGCGATCGCCCGCGCTAAGGGGAAACTGAAGGGCAAGCAGCCAAAGCTTTCGGACAAACAGCAGAATGAACTGTTCCGCATGCATGGAAGCGGCAAATATTCGATCGGCGACCTGGGTGAGTTGTTCTCTGTTTCGCGCCCGACGGTTTAACGAAACCTCGCTCGCATCGTCAGTGAGTGACTCGGCCATTTAGTCACTCTTTGAGAAAGGGGTCTTCGTTGCCATTAACCCCTTCTGTGTCATGTGGAGCACCGAAACACCAGTCTTTACTTTCTAATATGGAAACTTAGTGGTATGCTTTCCACAATGGAAAGTGAGGCAATCGCATGTCCTACTCTAAAGAAGAAGCACTTCTAGCAATCGCCGCGAAGGATAAGGTCGAACAGAATCTTGCAAGCCTACCGCTCTGTCCGCCGTCACGCCATGCGGCGTTCGCGGTCATTATGGCAGCCCTCGTGGCGGTCCCGGCCCTCCCTTTATATCTGCGCTTTATAGCACTTGCCCTCATCTTCATAAGCATCTTTCTTATCGTGCAGTGGGATAAGCGCCGGCTCGGCGTGTTTATCAACGGCTATCGTCGGGGTAAGACACGTATGGTCGCTTTTCCCATGCTTGTGATCATTCTGGGGCTGTACTTTGGCAGCAACTACGTCTCCTTCTCACACAGGCAACCTGTCATCATCCTCGCATTAGCAGCAGTAGCCTTTCTGATCGGCTATCTGGGAAGCACGCTCTGGCAGCGCGTCTTCGTAAGTGAACTCAATGTCGGATAATTCACCTGTGATTGTCGGATTTGAGCCACTACTACAAGCGGCCCCGCGCCTGCAGGTGATGGCCGTTCTCGTACAAGCCCAACAGGCCGAGTTCTCTCGCCTTAAAGAACTCACGAGCACCAGTGACTCAGTCATGTCGAAGCACCTATCGGCACTTGCCGACGCCGGATTTCTCACACTCACCAAGGCCGTGGCCAACGGTCGTCAACGCACCTGGGCCTCAGTCACTGGCAACGGCCGCAAGGCGTTCCAGAATCACATTGCCGCACTGCAACGAATCATCGCCGGCACAGAGAGCACCGGCTGACTTAGGAAGTCTTCGCACCGCAAACTGAATGTGCTGCGCTTTAGGAGCTTGTGGCCAGCTTGTAATTTAGTACCGGTTGATTGCTATCCAGAACCTTCGTAACCGTCAAATATCTCTGAAGAACAAGCGCCTTTTATCGCTGAAGTTCACAACCAATATCTAAAGACTCCGCATCCGCACGCGACACATTTACACGCGGCCTTCCATTCTGAAAGGGTAAGCTGGAGGAGTTGATGACAAATCTCATGCAGCCAACGACAGCAAAGCGCGTCGAGACCGTTATAAGCTCTATCTTCGCTGCCGCTTTCTTGTGGCTGATATGGGGCTGGTGGAGCTTCACTGGCCTCTATCGGCTGGTCGCGCTGATGGCGCTCGCGATATTCGATTCCTATGGTGTGATCACGACGTTCATCCTGAGTTATGTTGGACTCGCTTTTGTCATGCTGCTGACCTTTCGGCTGCTTCGCCCGCTG
>JAYVDT010000356.1:0-4471 GCA_043749265.1 Rhodanobacteraceae bacterium
TCCTCACCTATCACTCCAGACCAGGGCTTCATCGCAGCTAGCGCGCCAGCGGAGCGAGTTGCGTTTTCTACAAAAAGGAACGCCAGTGACTTGCCATTCGGAGAGAAGGCTGCCTGCTGAAAGATGCCTGCAATGTGGGTAATCTGTTTGCTGTTTGCCGTGCCGCGGGAGTAAAGAAAGATCTGATCCTGGCCGGGCTTCTCGTCCTTACTAGTGCAGGAAGAGGTAAATGCCAAAGTCTCCGAATCCGGGCTCCAGACCGGGGCGCCGTTCGAGCAGTTGGTCGAACTGTTTGGACTAATAATCTTGTCTTTCGCGATATCGGGGTGGGCAAATTCTGTAAGGTGAAGTTGGAAGCCTTCCTGCGAACGGGTGGTCCATGCGATCAAGGTTCCGTCCGGCGAGATCGAAACCTGCCCCGGGGCACGGGTGCCGCTCATCGTTGAGTGGATCGCAGCCAGACGCGGGTCGGGGTGAGGCATCGGATCCATGGGCGCGGGGATTCCGGACTGTGCGACTGCACTCGCAGTTGCAAGTATCAAACTCGAGGTAAGGCATCGGGCAAAAAAGGTCATGCGAAAACGTATCATGACTGGAATTTCAAACTACCTGACCTTGATCGCATCAATTTCAGTGCAACCTGAACGGGTCGTTTGGATACCTCGATGATGATGCTGGGAATTGCTTGACTCCGTGCAAGAGCCTTGATATCTTTAGAAGAGCGGAAATGCGCGCATCTAGCTAAATCTGAAGTATTCGACGGATCAAGGTCAACTGCGCTACACTAAGAGGGTCGAAAAAGATTTACCGCAGAGTTTTCGGATGCTTATATTCGAAACATGACTCGTTGCGGTCTTTCGCAAACGCGACTGCGATACCATCCACCTCCTCAGGCGCAAGTTTGGACAGGTTGCGCGGTCGGGAACAGCGAAACGGAACCGGAATCATTCCTGACAAAAGTGGGACTTTGAAGCCGGTCCCTTCGTCTGTCTTTCGTCTGATTGGTTGTATGGACGTACACAGTAGGGAAGACTTACCGCACGAGGCGCTTCAGCGTCCTCACGGTTTGGCGCGTTAGCTGCTCTTCTATCGCGTTAGCCGCTCTTTTATGTGGTGCGCGCAAGATTTGTTTCACCAGGATTTCAAGGAGCTTTAGTGCCTACGTTTCATCAACTCGTCAAACAGGGCCGCACGCCCACACGTTACAAGACCGCCAGCCCCGCACTTCAGGGTTCGCCTCAGCGTCGTGGTGTCTGCACCCGCGTTTACACCCAGACACCAAAGAAGCCGAACTCCGCGCTGCGCAAAGTTGCGCGTGTTCGCCTAACCAACGGGATCGAAGTCACTACTTACATTCCGGGCATTGGTCATAATCTGCAGGAGCACTCGATTGTGCTGATTCGCGGTGGCCGTGTGAAGGATTTGCCGGGTGTTCGCTACCACGTCGTTCGCGGAACGCTTGACTCTGTAGGCGTTGCAAAGCGGATGCAAAGCCGCTCCAAGTATGGCGCGAAGCGTCCGAAGGCTGCGAAGTAAGTAGTGCTTGGAAGTTTGCCCGGGCACTACGCCTTGGGTATGAACATGGTCTCGGCCGTGTATATCAGTAGCACCAACAGGTTCAGCCCGCGAGAAGTTACCGTGCTGGAGGAAGAAGAGAAAAGTAATGCCCCGTAAAGGTTACATCGCAAAGCGTGAAGTCGCCCCGGACCCGATCTACAGTTCGACCTTAGTCACCAAGTTCGTGAATTCCATGATGTGGGGCGGCAAGAAGTCGACCGCACAAGGGATTTTCTACACCGCCATGACGAACCTCGAG
The DNA here is from genome assembly GCA_043749265.1 of Rhodanobacteraceae bacterium. GTDB lineage: Bacteria > Acidobacteriota > Terriglobia > Terriglobales > Acidobacteriaceae > Edaphobacter. Next base: position 1,817 of record JAYVDT010000356.1, read on the forward strand.
CAGAAGGGTGGCGACGAAGCTCTCAAGCTTTTCAAGAAGGCGATTGAGAATTGCAAGCCTCTCCTTGAGGTTAAGAGCCGCCGCGTTGGTGGTGCGAACTATCAAGTGCCGATCGAAGTTCTTCCAGAACGTCGCACTTCGCTGGCGATCCGCTGGCTGGTGACGTATGGCCGGGCTCGTGGCGAAAAAGGCATGGTCGACAAGTTGACCGCGGAGTTGCTGGATGCGGCCAATGGCCGTGGCGCAGCGATGAAAAAAAAGGAAGACGTACACCGTATGGCCGAAGCGAACAAGGCATTCGCTCATTACCGCTGGTAATTCTGGACCAAAGTTCAGTAACAGTGTTTTAACCGCAGACTACTAAGCCTGCAGAGAAGAGATACGACCGTGGCACGCACTATACCTCTCAATCGTTGCCGGAATATCGGGATCATGGCGCACATTGACGCCGGAAAGACGACGACGACCGAGCGCATTTTGTTCTATACGGGCATCACGCACCGTATTGGCGAAGTGCACGAGGGAACTGCCACGATGGACTGGATGGAGCAGGAGCAGGAGCGCGGGATTACGATCACCTCCGCCGCGACGACCTGCACCTGGAAAAACATCCGCGTAAATATCATCGACACGCCGGGCCACGTGGACTTCACCGCTGAAGTCGAGCGCTCGCTTCGTGTTCTTGACGGGGCTGTCGCCTGCTTCGATGCAGTCGCTGGCGTGCAGCCACAATCCGAAACGGTATGGCGTCAGGCTGATAAGTATAAAGTGCCGCGGGTCTGCTTCATCAACAAGATGGATAAGGCCGGCGCGGACGCAGTCTATGCCACTTCAACCATCGTTGATCGGTTGGGCGCGCGTGCGATTCCAATCAACATCCAGATTGGCGCTGAAGCGAAGTTTGCCGGAGTTGTCGACCTGGTAACGATGAAGGCAATTTTGTGGCACGACGAGACCATGGGTGCCGAGTATTCGGTGGAAGAGATACCCGCCAACCTCCTCGAGACCGCCAAGATCGCTCGTCAAGTCCTGATCGAAGCCGTTGCTGACTCCGACGACGAGGTCATGCACCTTTACCTCGAAGGTCAGGAGCCTAGCGAAGCCCAACTTAAGAATGCTATCCGCAAGGCCACCATTGCGATGAACATCTTCCCGGTGCTCTGCGGTTCGTCATTCAAGAATAAGGGGGTACAGACACTGCTTGACGCAGTCGTCGATTACCTGCCAAGTCCCCTCGACATTCCTCCGATGATTGGACACGATCCTGACAACATGGAGCGCGAAATTATCCGTAAGCCGGATGACAGCGAACCACTTTCCGCTCTCGGCTTCAAGATCATGACCGACCCATTCGTGGGTCAGTTGATCTTCATCCGCGTCTACTCGGGCGTACTGAAGACTGGCGATTCAGTCCTGAATCCACGCACCGGCAAGACCGAGCGCATTGGCCGCTTGCTCAAGATGCATGCGAACAAGCGTGAAGAGATTACCGAGGTGATGGCTGGCGATATCTGCGCAGCAGTTGGACTGAAGAATTTGGTGACGGGAGATACGATCTGCTCCGACAAGAACCCCGTTGTGCTTGAGTCCATCGATTTCCCAAAACCAGTTATCGAGGTCGCTGTGGAGCCGAAGACAAAGGCTGACCAGGAGAAAATGGGAGTCGCTCTCTCTAAGCTCGCGCAGGAGGATCCTACCTTCAACGTTCGTACAGATATTGATTCAGGTCAGACAATTATTGCGGGGATGGGAGAACTGCACCTGGAGATTATCGTCGATCGCATGATGCGTGAATACAAGGTCGAGGCGAACGTTGGTAAGCCCCAGGTGAACTACCGTGAAACCATCCGTGCAAATGCCGATGCGGAAGGTAAATACATCCGCCAGACAGGCGGCTCGGGTAATTACGGTCACGCTAAAATTCGTATATCGCCGAACGAGCCGGGCAAGGGCTATGAGTTCAGTAATGACACCAAGGGCGGCACAGTGCCTAAGGAGTACATCAAGCCCATTGACCAGGGAATTCAGGAAGCCATGCAGGGCGGCATTTTGGCGGGGTACGAGATGGTCGACATAAAAGTCTCGTTGTACGACGGCAGCTACCACGATGTCGACTCGAACGAAATGGCATTCAAGATCGCTGGTTCCATGGCCTTCAAGGAAGCCGCACGCAAGGCCAAGCCGGTCCTGTTGGAGCCTGTGATGGCGGTTGAAGTGACAGTGCCTGAAGATTACATGGGTACAATCATCGGCGACCTCAACTCCCGCCGCGGCCGTATCGAAGGTATGGAGATGGTTGGCAACACGCAGGCGATTCGTGCGAGTGTGCCGCTTTCAACGATGTTTGGCTATGCAACGCACATGCGCGGAGCCACCCAGGGTCGTGCGAATTACTCGATGCAGTTCAAGCAGTACGAGGAAGCGCCGCGGTCGGTGTCGGAAGAGATCATCGCCAAGCAAACGGGTAAAGATTCGAAGTAGTCAACGGCTTTGAAGCACAGATTTAGTAGCGCGAACTTAGGAGAGCATTATGGGTAAGGAAAAGTTTGACCGGTCGAAACCGCACGTCAACATTGGCACGATTGGTCACATTGACCATGGCAAGACCACGCTGACGGCCGCGATCACGAAGGTTTTGTCGAAGCATAACCCGAA
>JAYVDT010000357.1:0-4467 GCA_043749265.1 Rhodanobacteraceae bacterium
AAGCTCCTGCGAAGAACGGGTTTGGACCTCCTTATGCTAAGGTCGCGTGTTCCGGTTCGCTGTGACGGATGTCACGCAAGCTGCATATTCTCAACTTGCCGTTGCGGACTTAGAACCGACGCCGGATGGGTCGCCGACCTTCTTGGTTGTCGACAGGGTACTGTTTCGGAGGAGCTCCACGACTTGCTTATCGGTCATCTGGCTGAAGTTACGATAGAACTGTCCAACCGCGTAAAAGTCATCTGGTTCAAAGAGGCAGATCAACTCGTCAACCAGCGGCCTAAGCCAGGCGCAAGTAGAGGGAGGCGCTACGGGAACGGCGAGGACGATCTCTGCAGGCTTCATCTGGCGTAGCGCACTGACCGCCGCGTAAACGCTCGCGCCGGTGGCAATCCCATCATCCACAAGCAGGGCGACGCGATAATGAAGATCAGGGGCTGGACGGCCTCCTCGATAGAGGGCAGCGCGTTGGGCCAGTGTCTGCATCGCTTTTGCCGTGACCGTTTCGATCTGTTCTGGTGTGACACCGGTAGCGCGAATCACTGATTCGTCCAGGTAGCGTCCATCTTCGGCGACAACTGCTCCAAATGCCAGCTCTTCGTGTCCGGGAACGCCGAGCTTCCGGGACAGGAGAATGTCAAGCGGCGCACGCAGCGCAGAAGCCACTTGGAATGCAACTTCCACGCCGCCGCGTGGAATTCCGAGAACCGTAACGTCGTCGCGCTCGGCGTAGACTCGGAGCCTCTGAGCCAGTTGATGTCCTGCGTCGTCGCGGTCTTTAAAGATCGTTTCTCCGCTCCCCCATAATGCCAAGTGAAAGCATACGGCTGAATTCATCGAACCTACCGTGATGCACATCACGCTATCAAATCCGGAGCAGAAGTGACCGGTGTCACGGCACGTTTACCAAAGCACCCTCCCGCTGAAGAGTGCAAGCGAAAGAAGCACCCATAAAAGTTAGAGATCTCATGACCGAAACGCCGTTTTGTCGCAAGCAGACGGACACCACACAGCACGTTGCCGAGATGATGAGGATGCACGACATAGGTGCCGTTCCAGTGCTGGACGACAACGATGAGCCAAGCTTGTTGCAATAATTAGAGCCTAGTTGGAGCATGCACAGCACTCGCATACCATCGCATCGGAAAGATGGTGAAGGAACTTGAGCCCGTGGTGGGTACGTTAATGGACTCTGGCCGCAATGCTTACGAGATCGGATCCGAACTCGGCTCAATGCAGGTTACGGATCAAATTGATGCCATGCGGCCGCTTGGGACAGATCCGATTCGTAAGCTGCTTACGCCGTACGTCCATGTAGCCGTCATCATGCTGCTCTGCGTTACCATTCTGTCTGGCGCGGTGGGCATCGTTGGAGGCAATCGTCTCGGTATCTCTGCTCGGGCTCGATGCTCATAACTACCTGCACAGCTCGTCCACCACAAAAACTGTCGTGTCCGCCCTGATGTGCATCATCGGCGTGAACTTTGTTATCTCACGGACGATTATCTCCATCTTCGGTCAGTAGTTTTCGAGTGTTGTGCACAGAGGTCCGACAAAAGTCGGCCCGGCCAGGATTGGCTGGGCCGACTCTTCTTGACGCGAAAACTTATTTCTTGCCGGACGTTATTGGTTATGAATTATCGTCCTCGAGATCTTCCTCGTCATCTTCATCTTCCTCGTCGTCTACATCTTCATCTTTGTCGTTTTCGAATTCGTCGTCGTCGGGGTCATCCTCATCTTCGACGTCGTCGTCTTCGAGCTCATCCTCATCCTCACCCTCATCCTCATCCTCGTCCTCATCTTCATCTTCAAGGTCGTCATCCTCGACGCCAGCCTCCGCGCTGGCTAACTCCATGTTCTCGCTGCTTGCGTGCTCGGTTGGGTTGTTGGGAGAACCGGCGGGCTCAAAACCCATGGTCACGTCCTGACCCACCTTGCGAAAGTCGTCCTTGAATGCGGCGTCGTTTACTAAAGCCATTTTTATCTCCTCGTGTAGCCCTGTCCCGATTGGATGCAGCCATCCTGCGGAGGTTAGCCGGTGAAAGTCAATTGGATGTAAAGGAAGATGAGCCGTAGACAATCCACGCAGCAAAGTGATCGGCTTGTTCATTTTTGGTGGAGGGAGATGGTGCGCCCGAGAAGATTCGAACTTCTGACCTACAGCTTCGGAGGCTGCCGCTCTATCCAGCTGAGCTACGGGCGCGCTTCTTCATTTTAGCATCAGGCCCACAAAACGGCAGCCGCTTGATGGATAGGCTTGGCTATGGATGCACCGTATCAGGTACTCTTGAAGTGCCTCAAGCTAATTGGCAAATTAGAAAGCGAGAATTTATGCATTTCCGCAACCTCTCTATCGCAGCCTGTACTGCGTTGCTCGCTGCAGCTTCGCTTACTACCCCTGCCCTGGCACAAATGGGCGGAATGAGCATGCCTGCAAACGGCGCAAAGAAGCCGATGGCAAGCCCTCCTGCAACGGCAACCGTGACGCTTGCGGGGAAGACCTTGAACATCAAGTACAACTCACCCTCGCTTCGCGGACGCCACCTGGGCGGTCCAGAGATCGTGCCGTGGGACCAGGTCTGGCGCACCGGCGCAAACCCCGCCACGACGCTAATTACGCCCGTAACGCTGCACATTGGGACCCTGCTGGTCCCGGCGGGAACGTACACCATCTACACCATGCCCTCTCGAGACAAGTGGATGCTGATTGTCAATAAGCAGACCGGACAATGGGGAACCGAGTATGACATGGCCAAGGATCTCGGTCGCGTGGAGATGAAGTCGCACAAGCTGCCCAGCTCTCAGGAAGTGATGAGCATCTCGTTCGACGACATCAAGAAGGACTCAGCGGAGATGCATATCCGTTGGGAGACGACCGATGAGTCGGTAAAGGTCTCGACGCCCTAAATGCAAACGCCGATGACGGAGTGTTCCCGTCTTCGGCGTTTTGTTCCACTTACCACTCTTTTACAGCCGTCCCAGCCTCCACCCCGTTCTCTGCCGGACCCTTCCAACGGAGAACGGGCTTCCTCGCAGCTGCGGTCTCGTCCAGACGCTGCAGGCGGGTCGTGTGCGGGGCGGTGCGAACCAGATCAGGATTTTCAGCCGCCTCCCGCGCGATCTGCTTGAGAGCGTCGATCAGCAGATCGAGTTCTTCGCGGCTCTCGCTTTCGGTTGGCTCAATCATCATAGCGCCCGCAACAATCATCGGGAAGCTGACCGTATATGCGTGGAAGCCGTAGTCGATGAGCCGCTTGCCCATGTCACCGGTCTTGACCCCGTTTTTCGCCTGCAGCTTGTCGGAGAATACGACCTCATGCAGCGTGCGTGTCTTGTACGGCAGCTCAAAGGTCCCTTCCAGCTTGGCGCGTATGTAATTGGCGTTCAGGACGGCGTCCTCGGTCGTCTGGCGCAAACCATCCGGACCATTGGCTAAGATGTAAGCCAGAGCGCGCACAAACATACCAAAGTTACCGTAAAACATGCGCACGCGGCCTACGGATTGCGGGCGATTGAACTCAAGCGCGAGCTTGCCTGCTGAATTCGTGACGACGGTGGGCTTGGGCAGGAACGGTTCAAGACTCTTCTTGCATGCGACCGGACCGGAGCCTGGGCCACCGCCTCCGTGTGGCGTGGAGAAGGTCTTATGCAGGTTCAGGTGCATCACGTCGACGCCGAAGTCGCCGGGCCGTGCCTTGCCGACGAGCGCGTTCATGTTGGCGCCGTCCATGTACAGCAGTGCGCCCTTGGCGTGGAGGATGTCGGCGATCTTATAAATCTCGGACTCGAAGACGCCGATGGTGGAGGGGTTCGTTAGCATCAGGGCGGCAGTATCTTCGTCGACCATGCGCTCAAGTTCGGCGAGATCAACCATGCCCTCGGCGTTCGACTTCAGGTTTGCAACCTGGTAGCCGACGACGGCGGCCGTTGCAGGATTCGTGCCATGCGCAGAATCCGGCACGATAATTTTCTTGCGTGGGTTCCCCTTGGACTCATGGTAGGCCCGGACCATCAGGATGCCGGTGAACTCACCATGTGCGCCGGCTGCGGGCTGCAGCGTAATGGCGTCCATGCCGCAGATTTCGATGAGCGACTCTTCGAGCGTCTTCATGATCTGGAGGCAGCCCTGGCTCAGCGACTGAGGCTGGTAAGGATGCGCCTCCGCGATACCCTCGAGACGAGCTACAGCTTCATTCACGCGGCCGTTGTACTTCATCGTGCAGCTTCCCAGTGGATACATGCCGAGATCGATGGCGTAGTTCCAGGTGGAGAGCCGGGTGAAGTGGCGAATGATTTCGATCTCGCTTAGCTCTGGCATGACGCCGAGATTCTTGCGTACTGCTGGTCCTAGAAGCTTTGCAGCGTCCACCTTAGGGACGTCGAGCTCCGCCAGCCGATAGGCTTTCTTGCCCGGAGAGGACTTTTCGAAGATCAGCCCTTCGTTCTGAGTGACGTGTGTTGAAACTT
>JAYVDT010000358.1:0-13687 GCA_043749265.1 Rhodanobacteraceae bacterium
GCTGGTGGCCCGACCCGTCGCGCGCCCGGCCGCAGCTTCCGCTCCGACTCTCAGCACCAGGCCGCCCAGGAGCGAGAAGGTAAAGGCTCCGGAGGCCCACGCCGACGCATCTCAGGCAGCCAAAACTCTGATAGCCCGGAGGCAGCATGGCGCGAGGCTGAACTCCTCGCCCTCCAGCAGTCGGTTACCATGGAGCACGCCGCCTCCAAAGCTCTCCCGCTCATCGCAATCTGCGGACGCCCCAACGTCGGCAAGTCTACCCTCTTCAACCGCCTCACCGGGTCCCGCCGCTCCATTGTCGGCGACGAACCCGGCATCACGCGCGACCGTATCTACGGCGAACTCGAGTGGCAGGGTCGCGAAGCTCGCATCGTCGACACCGGCGGCGTCATCCCCGATGACGAAGCTCTTATCCCCAGCGAAATCTTCCGCCAGGCCCAGGTCGCTCTCGAAGAAGCAGACTCCATCGTCATGGTCGTTGACGGCCGCACGGAACTAGCCTCCCCTGACCTCGAGCTTGCCCGTCTCCTCATGCGCGGCGGAAAATCCATCTTTCTAGCAGTCAATAAAATAGACACAGAGCACATGCAGACCGCAGCCGAAAACTTCCGGCGCCTCGGCTTCAAGAACGTTCACATGATCTCCGCAGAGCACAACATAGGCATCGGCGATCTGCTCGACCAAGTCTTCGCCACCCTCCCCGAGCCCATCGAAGAACAGCCTGAGCCGGAGGAGGAGATCGAAACATTCGAAGACGAGTTTGAGCCACTCGAAAATGGCGAAGAACCCAAACCCATCCGCAAGCAGCGCACCCATGGCGAGTACGAGTCGCGCGAGACCAAGGTAGCCATCATCGGTCGGCCCAACGTAGGCAAGAGCACATTGCTCAATGCACTTACCGAGACCAACCGCGCCATCGTCTCCCCCATCGCCGGCACCACACGCGACGCCGTAGACGAGATCGTCGAACGCAAGGGTCACCTCTTCCGCTTCGTCGACACTGCCGGTATCCGTCGCAAGGGCAAGACTAAGATGATGGCCGAAAAGCTCTCCGTCATCATGGCACGTAAACACCTTGAGGCCGCAGACGTCTCGCTCCTCATCATCGACGCTCAGGAAGGCGTCACCAACATCGACGCCAATATCGGCGGTTACGCGCACGAGAGCGGACGCTCCGTCATCATCGTCATCAACAAGTGGGACCTGATGACCACGGGCCGCACCGACGGCAAGCCTCCTGCCGACCAGAAGATCTACGCCCAGCAGGTCCGCGACGCTCTCAAATATCTCGACTATGCGCCATTGCTCTTCATCTCAGCAGCACCCTCCGACGGCGACAAACCCCGCGCTATCAACGAGGTCTTCGCCAAAGTGGAACTTGTGGCCCGCGAGCGCCGCAAGCGCGTCTCCACCGGCCAGATGAACAAGTTCCTCGACACCGTAGACTTCCAGCGCGCCAGTGTCCCTATGAACAAGCGCGTCCGCATCTACTACATGACCCAGGCCCAGGTAGCGCCACCCACCTTTGTTCTTTTCACCGACCGCGACGTCAAGATGCACTTTTCGTTCGAGCGCTTCCTGGCCAATCAGATTCGCGAGAGCTTCGGCTTTATCGGCTCCCCTATCTGGTTCAAGATCCGAGCCCGCAACAAGAAAAAAGTGGAAGAATAGAACAAATCCGTGTAACCCATGTCTCGCTTCTGAGACATGGGTTTCAACCACGCACGAACTCAACGAAGACACGATCGTTCTCGTTCTCTCCCGTCGCGGAAACTAAGCTAGCGCAGGATCCATCGGGAATCGCGGGCCGTCGTCATCATCTTCATCCTTCTCTTCCTTGGAAGGCTGGGACGGTGGCGGCGTGAAGGGCTTCCCCGGATCATCATCCTTGGCTGGTGTTCGCAGCGGATGTAGCAGATCGCTCAAAAATCCCGAAAGTCTGTTGGAGAAGACGGGAGCCGGCATAACGCTGAGCATAATCTTGAAACTCCATTCTTGAGGGTAATCTGAACTCAGCCCTCTCGCATCTATTTTACAAAGACGCGTGCTGCTCCACCAGCGCAGAATGACCTACGAGCCCGCCAAGCCATTCCTTCCAGGCCTCCAGCGCCCGGTCGCACTGGATCTTATGCCGCTCCTTCTTGTCACGGATCTTCTTCCGCAGCTCTTCTTCAAGCGGCGGCAGCAGGTCGAACGTAATATTTGCGGGCTGGAACTTCTTACTTTCGGCGTGTGTGATGTAGTGCATCAGCGACCCATTGGCGCTGAGCCTCGGACACGTTGCAGGCGTCCTGCCGCTAACCAGCTCTGCCGCAAAGATACCCGCCAGCATGCCACTGGCAATCGACTCTGTGTAGCCCTCAACCCCTGACAGTTGCCCGGCGACAATCATATCCGGCCGACTCTTCAACTGCAGCGTTTCGTTCAACAACGATGGCGAGTGAATATAAGTGTTCCGATGAATCTGTCCGTACCGCAGAAAGGTCGCCTGCTCGAGGCCCGGAATCATGCGCAGGATCCGTGCCTGCTCGCCGAACTTCAGGTGGTTCTGGAAGCCGACAAGATTGTAGGAGTCGGCCCGCAGGTTCTCAGAGCGCAACTGGACGCATGCATAGGGCCATCGTCCGGTCTTCGGATTCGTCAACCCGGCTGGCTTCATCGGTCCGAAGCGCAGCGTATCCTTACCCCGGCGCGCGGTCTCTTCAATGGGCAGGCAGCCTTCGAAGTATTGGAGTTGCTCCCACTCCTTCGACTCCGCGTGTTCGGCCGTCATAAGCGCTTCGATGAAGGCGTCGTACTCTTCCTTGGTAAAAGGGCAGTTGATGTAGTCCGCGGACCCCTTGTCCCAGCGCGCCGCAAAGTACACTTTGTCCATATCGATCGTGGTCGCATCGACAATGGGCGAGATCGAGTCGTAGAAGGCAAGCTGGTCCGCACCAGTGATCGCCTGCAGCGCGTCCGTCAGCGGTTTCGAAGTCAGCGGACCAGTCGCGAGGATGGTGAGATCAGCATCGTCTGGCGAAAGCGTGGTCACTTCTTCACGGCGGATCGTAATGTTCGGCTGTGCCTCCAGCCGAGCCGCGACTCGCGCCGAGAAGGCGACACGGTCAACCGCCAATGCATGGCCCGCAGGGACAGCCGTAGCGTCCGCATCAGCCAGCAGGAAGCACCCTACCTGGCGCATCTCCTGCTTGAGCAGCCAGGGCGCGGAGTTTTCGGACTCTGACTTGAGCGAATTCGAGCAGACCAATTCCGCGAAGTCCGCCGTCTGGTGCGCCTCGGTCGAACGATGCGGTCGCATCTCGAACAGCTCGACCGTGCAGCCGCGTGCTGCGGCTTGGAGTGCTGCTTCCGGCCCGGCAAGGCCCCCACCAATGACTCTAACTTTCTTGTTCATAATCGCTTTCCTGCTGCTAACGCGTTGAGAGCCTCATCGGCAACGCGCATGATGCGCCACTCTGTTTGCATGTTCGCCCCGATCGACTCGTAGAAGCCAATCGCAGATGTGTTCCATTCCAGCACGTCCCACTCCAGGCGTGGGCAGCCCTCCGCGACGGCGACCCTCGCGAGATGCACCAGCAACGCTTTGCCGATGCCGAGGCCACGTTTGCCGGGCGTGACGTACAAGTCTTCCAACCGGATGCCATGGTGCGCGCGCCAGGTCGAATAGCTCTCGAAGTAAAGCGCGAATCCGGCAGCGGCGCCACCATGCTCGGCGATCATGCAGCGATAGCGCGGCGTGGGACCGAAGCCGTCGCGGAGGAGGTCGGCTTCTGTGGCGACGACGGCGTCGGGCTCGCGCTCGTACAGGGCCAGTTCCTGGATAAAGCCAAGCATTGTGGAGACATCTTCGGGAGTCGCGGGACGGATCAATACGGCGCTCATTTTTATCTTTCTAGAATAAGCGAAGCCTTCACAATATGTTGCTGCTCGAACATTCGCTACGTTATAGGATGAAGCGCACTACAGAAATCATTTCAAACGCAAAACTAGAGGAGGACTCTCGGCATGGCCCAGGTCGTCGCTTCAACCGTCGCGTCTCCCACCTTCAAGGTTGGCAATCCAGGCCCGCTCGGACTTGCAGGCTTTGGTTTGACCACGTGCGTCCTTTCCGCGATTAACGCTGGAATGCTGCCGCATGAGGCGGTACCCGTCGTGGTGCCATTGGCATTTGCTTACGGTGGCGTGGCGCAGATTATTGCGGGGGTGCTGGAGTTCCGAAATGGAAACACCTTCGGTACCGTGGCGTTCACGTCCTACGGGTTGTTCTGGTGGTGGTTCGCGCTGATGCAGTGGACGGTGGGAGCGGGCTGGCTTAAGGCTCCACCGGCCTCCGCGGTTGCCGCGGTACTGATGATGTGGGGCGTCCTTACATTTTTTCTCTGGATCGTCAGCTTCTGGAAGGCAAAGGCCATCTGGAGCATCTTCCTTCTGCTTTGGATCACATTCTTCTTGTTGGCCGCCGGAGACTTCGGCATGGGCGCATCATTCAGCACATCAGGCGGATATCTTGGCTTGATCACGGGCATCGACGCGCTAGTTGTGGCTTTTATCGAAATCCTGAACGATACAGCGAAACGCACCGTGATTCCGCTGGGCAATCCGATCCTGAGTTAAAAGAAAAGCGGGAGCCCCTGAGAAGTCCCCTCTCTTTGCCGAATCGTGAAGAGCTTATTTTTTGCCTTTGACTACGGCCACTGCCTGTTCCTGGCCGTCTTCCGGAACTGGTGGAACCGGCAGCGTGGAGGCGGAGATACCCATCTTTGAGCGGAGTTCGGTATCGATGCGGCCAAAGATCTCGCGATTCGCCTTCAGGAAGTTGCGAACGTTTTCGCGACCCTGGCCAATCCGCTCGCCCTGGAAGCTGTACCAGGCGCCGCTCTTGTCTACGATGTTGTGCACGACTGCAAGGTCCAGCGTGTCCCCTTCGCGCGAGATGCCTTCGCCATAGAGAATGTCGAATTCGGCGTCGCGGAACGGGGCGGCTACCTTATTTTTGACGATTTTAACCTTGGTGCGGGAGCCGACGATGACATCGCCTTCCTTGACTGCGCCGATGCGACGGATGTCGATCCGGACTGAAGAATAGAACTTGAGGGCGCGCCCGCCGGTGGTCGTCTCCGGGTTGCCGAACATGACGCCGATTTTGTCGCGGATCTGATTGATGAAGATGAGCGAGGTGCGCGACTTCGCCACAGTTCCGGTCAGCTTTCTCAAAGCCTGAGACATCAAGCGCGCTTGCAGCCCCATGTGCGAATCGCCCATTTCGCCGTCAAGTTCGGCCTTGGGAACCAGCGCGGCGACCGAGTCGACCACGAGTACGTCGATGGCGCCTGAGCGGACGAGAGCTTCAACGATTTCAAGCGCTTGCTCGCCGTAGTCTGGCTGCGAGATCAGGAGATTGTCGACGTCAACGCCAAGCTTCTTGGCATAGCCCGGGTCAAGCGCGTGCTCGGCGTCAACGAACGCGGCGAGGCCGCCATTCTTCTGGGCTTCAGCGATGATCTGAAGAGTGATGGTGGTCTTGCCGGAGGACTCCGGTCCGAAGATCTCGATGACACGTCCGCGGGGCACACCACCCACTCCAAGCGCTGCGTCGAACGAGATGGACCCGGTGGAGATAACCGAGATGGGAACAATGGCTTCCTTCGACCCAAGGCGCATTATCGAACCCTTACCAAACTGCTTTTCGAGCTGTGAAAGCGCCGCTTCAATTGCCTTGCCACGTTCTGCGAGCATGTCTGCCAAGTGAATCTCCCTATGTGGGCTAGTTGTGGTTCTCTGCGTACCAGCTCTAAGAAATACTAACGTACGGAAAGATGCTGCGGCAAACAAAAAGCGAAAGGAAAAAGCGGGCCGAATTAGCGGCGCAGTAGGTCTATTGGCTCCGAGACGTCCTCGATGCGGAAGATGCTGGCTAGTTCCGGATATTGGCGCTTGACGGCCAGATACATATCCCAGGCAACACGGCGATAGCTGTAATGGCCCGCGACGCCGCTGCGGAGTTCGGAGATATAAAGGGCTTCGGCGAAGTCCATCTTGAACATGGAGCGGCAACGGGTAGCGAGGGGCAGGCAGTAGCGAGCGGACTCGGTGGCTTCAGGAACGCCGGAATCGCGGAGGTGGCCGTAGGCGGTGTAGGCGGCGTCCATTGCGGAGGCGTATTCGGCCGCGAGGCCAGCCTCGGCGAGGGTTGGCTGTCCGGGGGCGTCCGGGGTCTCGTAGCCGTGGAGATCAGTGAACTCCTGCAGCAACTGGGTGCAACGGCGATGGCGGTGCATGTCGCGGAAGCCGCCGATGTCCATGAGGATGTCGAAGCGGAGACCGGAGCCCGAGTGGAAGGCGCGAACGAGTTCGTCGTGGCGTCCGCGATGCTGGGTGCCCAACGCGATAATTTCCGCACGGCGTCCAGCGGACAAGCCGCTGACTGCGTTGCGTAGTTGGCGATAGGAGAAGTGGCAGTTGGGGTAGAGAAGCGAGGTAGTGAGTTCGATTTCGAGCGGTTCACCCGCTTCGAGGAGGTCAACGACGGGGGCTGGGTCAATGGCCGAACCTTGCAGGAGTTCCGCGGCGGCCTGGGTCAGGAGAGCTCGGGTTTCGCGCTGATAGTCATTGGCCACGGCGTATTTGACCAGCGTCGGTGCGGCTTTGACCGGCTTGAGGAGCATCTCCTCGACGCGGGCGTCGCGGGTGCCACTCGCGGCTTCAAGCTCTTCCATAAGCTCCTGGGCGGCTTTGTGCTGGACGTTCCACGCAGGCTCGGTAGCGGCGACGCGCAGCTTTTCGCCGAGCGTGCGGATCTCTGCAAAGTCGCTGGTGAGGAGGCGAGAGACCTGAGTTTCGAGGGTGCGGGCGTTGACGATCTGGCCGAGCGAGGTGTTGGTCGAGAGCGGGAGGAGGTAGCGTGCGACATCGAAGGCACGGGCCTTGAGGGTACGCTCGTAGGCGTCGGGCTTCATCTCCTCTGGACACGCGATGCGGGCTTTGAGGGCTTCCAACATACCTTTACCGAGGCGGTTATAGCTGGCGAAGAGGGATTTCATGGCCGTGGTGTAAGCTTCGGTCTCGCTCGCGAGGGAAGGGGTGTACCAGCCGGATTTGCGGAAGTCCTGGTATCGGGTGCTGCGCTCCTGGCCGTCCCAGCGCTGCTCGTCTACGAGAGCGATCGCGGCGAGGAGGCTGAGGCGTTCGATGGCAAAGGGAATGTGGGCCAGGTCTGCAATAGAGCGGTGGCCATATTGGAAGTAGAACGTGTTGAGAAATTGCTCGGCGCGCTGGGAACTGATCTCCGCCAGCGACTCTTTCATGGTCAGGGCGGAACGGGAGTATTTGGCCATCGCGTAGGCGAGGACTTCGGGTTCGGCACCGTGAATCGCATAAACGTCAGTGTCTTTCTGCGGCTGCATCAACTCGTCAGTCTGAAGATTCATTATTCGTCCAGCATATCGCGGTGTGTATAGAGGAAAATGAGGAGTGCAATCTGATTACGATCTTTCGTTGAAATCCACCGAACACCGGCCTTACCCACTTCCCTCCGGACTCTGGCGGATGCGGCAGCGCTGGAACGACCTTTTGTTTGCTCATTGGCCGATTCCGGTCAGCCAGATGGCCGCTCTACTGCCCGCAGGATTGGAGGTCGACACCTACGACGGCTTCGCCTGGGCGGGGGTGGTGCCGTTCTGGATGGATGAAGTTGCGAGTCGAGTGATTGCGAGCACAACGATTACGGTGCCGACGACGGGGACATTTCCGGAGCTGAACCTGCGGACTTATGTGCGGTCGCAGGTGTCTGGCCTGAGTGGCGTCTACTTTTTCTCACTCGATTGTGCGAGTGCGCTGGCAGTACTGGGGGCTAGGACGCTGTTTCACCTACCCTACTTTCCTGCCTCGATGAGCTACAAGGAAGATGTGCAGAAGATCCAATACCAAAGCCGACGACTGCTGACGCGGAAGAACGTTCGGTTTGAGGGGAGTTATCGGAGCGTGGGTGCGGTGCCAGCAGGGGTTAGCCAGCCGGGGTCGATTGAACACTTTCTGACGGAGCGGTATTGCCTGTTTACTCCGTTTGCCGGACGAATGCTTGTCGGAGATATTCACCATGTGCCGTGGGCGCTGGAGCCGGCCGAGGCGGAGATACGAGTGAACGAGATTCCGGCGGCGCATGGGCTGGTGCTGCCCGAGCGGGCGCCGGTTCTCCACTTTGCACGCGAGTTGAGGGTGACTATCTGGCCACTGCGACGGGATGTGAAGTGAGGAAAAGGTCGTACTCTTAGAAGAGTGGCTGAATCTGGCCGTTGTTTCCAAAGGAGCTTTCCTCTTGCCTTCGCTTACAAATCGTGTTGCCCTCGTTACAGGAGCCTCCCAGGGCATTGGCCGGGCTGTTGCTCTCCGCCTTGCTGCGGAGGGAGCGCATGTTGCACTTGCTGCACGGAATATGGACAAACTGGCGGAGGTTGCCGCCGAAATCGCCTCGGCAGGCGGGACGGCACAGGTTTTCGCGCTTGATATGGCGAATGAAGAGTCGATCAAGGCCTGCGCCAAGGCGGTTGTGGCGCACTTTGGCAAGCTGGAGGTCCTGGTAAACAACGCCGGGATTACGCGCGATGTGCTGACGCTGCGAATGAAGCGGCATGACTGGGACGATGTGCTGAACACTAACCTGACCGGGGCGTTTTTGCTCTCCCAGGCCTGCATGTCCCCTATGTTGAAAGCGCGCTGGGGGCGGATTATCAATATCACTTCGGTCGTCGCGGAGACTGGGCAGGCAGGTCAGGCGAACTATGCCGCTTCGAAGGCGGGACTGATCGGGCTGACCAAGTCGCTAGCGCGAGAGCTTGCGAGCCGGACGATTACGGTGAACGCCGTGGCGCCGGGGTATATCGAGACAGCGATGACGGCGGTTCTGACGGAGGAGCAGCGTAATGCAATGACTTCACAGGTGCCGTTGGCTCGTGCCGGTACGGATTGGGAGATTGCTGGGGCAGTGGCGTTCCTGGCCTCAGAAGATGCTAGTTACGTTACGGGCCATACTCTGGATGTCAACGGCGGAATGTACATGGGGTAAGTGCCTGATTAAGTTATTATCTTGCTAATACAACCGGTGGTTCCGGCGGGCAACCCCCTTCAAGAATTAGATGAGGTTTTGGCGGTGGGAACCTCCGGCGATACGGGAATCGGAGAAGTACCGAAGATTGAGCTTGCCTGTGCTGTTTATGGACGTTACTTTACGGTTAATGGCTGACATGCAAATAGTCCTTCCTGTGCAGGCGAGTGCCCCAGTGAAGTCAATCTCGAATAACATCGGCACGACGATCCGCGATTATCGGTTGCAGCGGGGAATGTCGCAGGGCGATATTGAAAAGCGCACGGGCCTGTTGCGCTGCTATTTATCGCGAGTGGAAAACGGGCACACGGTGCCATCGCTGGAAACATTGCAGAAGATTGCGGGTGCGCTTGACCTGCAACTTTCACAGTTCTTTGCGGAAGATCAGGTGGGCAAAGAGGTCTCGACGCTGAACCTGAGTGAAGAGGAGATTCGGTTCCTGACGCAGGTGCAGCGGTATTCGGCGCATCTGTCGGAGAGCGACCGGCGACTCTTGTTGGCGATGGTGCGGAAGTTCGCAAGCAGCACATTGACGTAAATTCGATTGGGGATATGACAAAGAGGCTTTTCGGGGCCTCTTTGTTCTATGCGCTGGATTGGTACTAGATCTATTGCATGCTGGCGATCAAGTAGCCGACGAGCGAGAGGACGAAAGCTGCTGCGACAAAGACGATGCGTTGCCGTGCGAGATATCGCACTCGTCCGGAGGTCATACGGGCTACGAGGCCAGGGCCGAGGGCAAGGCCGCTGAGGAAGCCGCCCAGGTGGGCTGAGTTATCGATCCGGATAGGTCCGCCGAAGATGGTGGCGCCGCCGATGAGCAAATTAATGCCAGCGAAGCGAACTACGGAAGTGCGCAGGCGCTTGAGCTCGCTCCAGGGGATGGGAAGCTTCTGGTTGGAGAGCAGGACGATGAGTATGCCGGCTATTCCAAAGACGGCGCCCGAGGCTCCGGCACCGACGTTTGAGACATATTCAAGCGGCACTTGCCGCAGTTGGGAGGAACCGACGTCCCAAGCCATGGAGAGCAGATTGCCAGCGACACCTGTGAGGAGGTAGACCGAGATAAGGCCGAAGGGACCCAGCAGGGGCTCGCCGAGGAGACCGAGGTTCCAAAGGCACCACATGTTCGACGCAACATGGAAAAACCCAATATGGACAAAGGTGGCCGTGACAAGGCGATACCATTGCCCGTTAAGTACCAGAACGGTGTTATTTGCGCCATAGTGGATGAGTTGGTCGGGCCGGGGGCTGCGAGCAGAGACGCCGTGGAGGGTCATCCACAGGAAAACCGCGATATTCACCGCAAGAAGGAAGTAGGTTCCGGGAGCCGAGCGGGGGTCCCACTCGCTGTAGAGACGGCTGTCACGAGGCTCTGCAGGGGCGTAGGGAGTCTCGCTGATTGGAGGAAGAATTTCGCTGTTGGGGTCGTGAGCCATACGGATCGCCTACGCCGCGTGCCGCCGGGCAAATCGCTCGCGAAGATCGGAAGGAACGCGCTGCCGCAACAGATCGCCGATGTGACCGGGCAACGGGGTTGCGATGGCAACGAGCATCCAAAGGATCATCGAAACGATGACGCCGGCGATAGCGACGCCCTCAAGCGAGATGGCAACCGGTGTCTGGCGCAGGTGCAGCGTGACGCTGCCGGCGATATGGGTTAGCAGTTCAACGCGCCGCAGTACCACTGCGGCGAGGAGAAAAGCGACCATAGATAGAGAGCTTACAGAGATGAGCAGGACATCGATGGAACGTGCGATATGCTGCCTGTGTCGGCAGTGCAGACATTCGGCCAAGTGGTTCTCGTAGTCTCTGCGCATCTCAGGGGAGATGCTGGAGATGTCGTAGCGCCAGCCGGAGAGAATTGCGCCAACGATCGGATCGGTACACCCTCTAGGCCGGATGGCCGGGGACTTTGTCGAGCTGGTCATCGGCGTGCTGCTTAAAGGTCTTTTTGGCATAGTGTCCCATTAAGTCTAACCTGTTTGATTCGCTCAAGGTTAGAAAGGTGCAGAGTCTCCGTGCCTAAATGCACGCTCGATCCGGGTCCTTCCTTCTAGAGCCAAGGGCAAGGGAAGATTGCTGGACGGTACATTTACGGCATATTTTCGAGAGCAACGGCATGATTTAGCCAGGAGACAAACCGAGAAAATTGGGGAAACTGACTGGTAGTATCGAGCAATGGGCAATCCGCGAGCACGTATCACGCAACTGGACGGCTTACGCGCGATTGCCATCATTGCGGTCTTGCTTCACCACTTCTACCAGGTGAAACTCCTCTGGATGGGCGTGGACCTGTTTTTCGTATTATCGGGTTTTTTGATCACGGGCATTCTGTTCAATCAGAAGCGCAAAGGCTTTGGAAGGTATATCGGCGGGTTTTACAGCCGGCGTGCGAAGCGTATTCTGCCGGCATACGTGATCGTGTTGATCATCAGCGGCTTCCTCTTCGGCTTTGGGTTCCTACGCTACTGGTATTTGTATATCGGTGGGATGAACTTCCTGATCCTGCTCGGGGTTCATCCGCTGGATACGTTGCCGCTGTGGTCTTTGGCGGTGGAAGAGCAGTTCTACCTGCTATGGCCGATTGCCGTTTACTTTCTAAATCGCAAGCAGCTTATCTGGTGCGCGATTGGACTGATTGCGCTCGCCCCGATTCTGCGTTTCCTGTGCACGCCTCTGTTTCCCTGGCACTGGGAGATCTACATGCTGCTGCCGTTTCGGATGGATACGCTGGCAGCCGGCGCCCTGATCGCTTTGCTGTGGCCGGAGTTGCAGGAGCGGCTTGATGGTAATCCGGGCAAGGAACTGCGCTCGCAAATTGCGATCGCGTGTTTGGCTGTCGGAGTCTGCTCGCTGGCGTTTCTGGTTTATCTCAGCAAACACGGGACGAGCACCATCTCTAACTCCCGGCTGGGCAACACCGGCATTTATGAAGCTGTTCTGTTCATCGTGACCGGAGTGTTCCTGGTTGTGCTGTTGGGTTTTGGCAAGAGACTGCTGAGCACATGGCCGTTTATGTGGATTGGGCGCATCAGCTATTCCATCTACCTGTTTCACCTGACGGCAGTCTATTTGGTCCTGCGGCATGGGCTTTTGGCGGTTACCGCATTGACGTTTGCCTACTCTTTGGCGATGTGGTTTCTTGTGGAAAATCCGATCAATGCCATGGGCCACGTCAGGCCAAAGGTGCTTGTTACCGAGCCTGAGACTACCTAAGCGACTTCTTTGTATCGAATTGAGTGCTGGCAACGTCATATCCAAAAAGCTGGCAGCAGGTAAACTCAGATGATCGGCCGTAACCTGTCTCCCAACCGGAGCGTACGGCCTTTACAGATGGATTTTTGGAGGAAGTTGTCTTGGCAAAGCGCGACCGTTTTCTATTTACCAGTGAGTCAGTAACCGAGGGCCATCCAGATAAGATTGCCGATCAGATCTCCGATGCAATTCTCGACGCGTGCCTTGCGCAAGACCCCTTGAGCCGTGTGGCGTGCGAGACGCTGACATGCACCGGTCTAGTCGTTATCGCAGGCGAAATCACGACCAAAGCCTATGTGGACTTTCAAGGCCTAGTCCGTGACACCGTTGCGCAGATTGGCTACACGCACTCTTCCTATGGCTTCGATTCGAATACCTGCGCCGTCATCTCTACGATCAACAAGCAGTCGCCCGACATCGCGCAAGGCGTGGACACCGGCGGCGCTGGCGATCAGGGCATGATGTTCGGCTACGCGACGAATGAGACCCCCGAGTTGATGCCGCTGCCGATCTCGCTGGCACATCGCTTGAGCGAGAAGCTGTCCCAGGTTCGCAAGTCTGGCTTGATGCCCTACCTGCGTCCCGACGGCAAAAGTCAAGTCACGGTGGAGTATGCCGAAGTGGGCAAGCCGTCGCGCGTTGACGCAGTCGTTATCTCTACACAGCACGATGAAAACGTAACGAACGACCAGTTGCGTGCGGAGATTCTCAAGAATGTGATCCAGGCAGTTATCCCTGCAGAGTTGCTGGATGCAGACACGAAGTATCACATCAATCCGACCGGCCGCTTCGTCATCGGCGGCCCGCAAGGCGATTGCGGCCTGACCGGCCGCAAGATCATCGTCGACACCTACGGTGGCGCCTGCCCGCACGGCGGTGGCGCGTTCTCGGGCAAGGACCCGAGCAAGGTCGACCGTTCCGCCGCCTATGCTGCGCGTTATGTGGCGAAGAACATCGTCGCCGCCGGCCTGGCGCGGCAATGCCAGATCCAGGTGGCTTACGCCATCGGCGTGGCGCGGCCGATGAACGTCACGGTCTACACCGAAGGCACCGGCGTGATGCCGGACGACCAGCTTTCGAAGCTGGTGCAGGAGCACTTCGACCTGCGGCCGAAGGGCATCATCCTGATGCTCGACCTGCTGCGGCCGATCTACGAGAAGACGGCGGCGTACGGGCACTTCGGGCGCGAGGAGCCGGAATTTACCTGGGAGAAGATCGACAAGGCCCAAGCGCTGCGTGCAGCGGCGGGGCTGTAAGCCACGCGGCCGTGCAGCGGCCCTTGGGCTTTGCGGCGCAGGCTGGCTTCGCGCAGGCGAAGTCAAGGCA